>CALNAL010000331.1 GCA_937874445.1 uncultured Acetobacteraceae bacterium
GGGCCGCCAGCGCGGCGGAGGGCAGGCCCAGGACAACAGCAAGCAGCAACGCCAGACGAGACATGATTCGGGCCGTTCCCTTCCGCATCACTGGGGATCGGCGTTTCCTAGGCGCCCTGCAGCTTCTCGGCAATCGCCTCGATGTCGGCGGCGGCGGGAGCGGTGGGATGGCGCTGCAGGAACAGGCCCTGGCGGCGGATGGCCTCGCGGACCCGCTCGTCACGGCGCACGACGCCCAGCAGTGGTGGCGTGCGGCCGAGAAAGGCCTGGCAGGCCCGTGCCAAGGTCGCGTAGGTCCGCTCGCCGGCGGCATGGTTGCTTGCCTGGTTGACCACCACCACGGCCTGCCGGTCGGGGGCGTCGGCCGTGTGCAGCTTGAGAGTCGCGTAGGCATCGGTCAGGCTGGTGGGCTCCTCGGTGACCAGGACCACCAGCGTGTCGGCAAAGGCCGACATGCGCCGCACGCTGCGGTCGAGCCCGGCCCCGAGGTCGAGCACCACGCGTTCGAAGGGAGTGGATTGCGCGCGCAGACCTTCGAGCAGCCTTTCCAGCTGGGGGGGCGCGATCTGCGCCAGCGTGCCCGAGCCGGAATGCCCCGCCAGGATGGAGAAGCCGCCCGCATGGCGCAGCACGGCCTCCTGCAGGCTGATCCGCCCCGAGATGACCGCGCCGAGGTCGTGCTCGGGGGTCAGGCCGAGCTGGATATCGACATTGGCGAGGCCGAGGTCGCCGTCGAACAGCAGGACCCTCTCGCGGCGACGTGCCAGGGCCTGGGCCAGCGTGATGGCGAACCAGGTCTTGCCGACCCCTCCCTTGCCGGAGGCGATCGCCAGCAGGCGTCCAGCCGGAAGGAGGAGAGCCGGGGAGATGGGGGAGACGGGGGAGAGTGTGGTCATGTCAGGCGGGCTCCGGGGCGGGCGGCGGGCGTGCGCATCAGCCGGGTCGCCAGCAGGTCAGGGGTCATTGGGACCATTCCATCGGCGGCGCCGGGGCCGATCCCCGCCTCCGCCAGGGCGAGCCCGGCGCCGGCGGCGCTCAGCACGCCGCCGATCCGGCGAGCGAGGTCGAGACGGGTCGCCAGCAGCGTGTGTGCGCCGCAGGCAGCATAGGCCCCGGCGAGGTCGGTGGCCTCGCCCACGTCAAGGCCGGCCGGCAGCACCACGCCGATCTCGGCCCCGGCGGTGGCAGCCAACGCCGTGATTTCCTCACGCTGGGAAGAGGCGAAGGGGTCGCTGCCGGGACAGTCGATCAGCACCGGAGCGCCGTCCTGGCGGCGCGCCAGGGCCTTGGTCAGCACCGAAGGCGTGCTTGCCACCAGCAGCTGCAGGCCGAGCAGGCGCGTGAAGGCGGCCAGCTGCTCGGCCGCCCCCGCGCGCCGACCGTCGGCGGTGATGACCAGCGGGGTCTTGCCCGCCATCACCAGCCGAGTGGCCAGCCGGGCGGCCGAAAGGGTCTTGCCCGCTCCCGGCGGGCCGACCAGCAACAGCGGCGGCGCCCCCGGCGCGAAGGCCAGCTTCTCGAAATGCAGCGTGGCCGAGAGGGCGAAGGGCAGCGGCCCGGCTCCCAGTCGCCGTGCCAGACCCGCCGGCACGTTGTGCCAGGCAAAGGCGCTGACCCGCTCGGAGTCGACCCCGGGACCGGACGGAAGCTCGGGCACGAAAGGCGGGAGCGGCGCGGGCGCGGGCTCCTGTTCGAGAGCCGCCGTGACCTCGACGCCGCCGACCACACGGCGGGTAGAGAGGATCAGCGCCTCCGCCCCCAGCTCGGTCCGTACCTGCGCCATGGCCTCGGCGGTATCCCCCGCCCGGAAGAGCTTCAGACGCATGCCACCCGCCTATTGCTCAAATCGTCCCCACTGTCCGGATGCGTACCCGGGGAAAGATCTCTGATTGTGCCATGACCGGCGTCGCGGGCCGGATGCGATCCACGATCGCCCGCACATGAAAACGGATCGCCCCGCTGGTCAGCAGCACCGGCATCTCCCCGGCCTGGGTGGCCGCGTCGAAGGCGGTGCGCAGGGCGTGCATGAAGTCGCTCAGCTTCGAGGGCGCCATGGCCAGCTGCCGGTCTTCCGGGGGGCCGACCAGCGCCTCGGAGAAGGCCGCTTCCCACACACTGCCCAGCGTGACGAGGGGGATGTAACCAGCTGGCCCCACGTAGGAATCACTGATCTGGCGGGCCAGGCGCGTGCGCACGTGGCCCACGATCGCCGGAATGGCGCGCGTGTTGCTGGCGCAGGCTTCCTGGATACCCTCCAGGATGGTCGGCAGGTCGCGGATGGAAACCCGCTCTGCCAGCAGCGCCTGCAGGACGCGCTGTACGCCGCCTACGGTGATCTGCGAAGGAATCAGCTCGGCCACCAGCTTGTGCTGCTCGCGCGGCAGCTCGTCGAGCAGCTTCTGGGTCTCGGCGAAGCTCAGCAGCTCGGCCATGGTCTGGCGCACGATCTCGGTGATGTGGGTCGCCAGCACGCTGGGCGGATCGACCACAGTGCAGCCGGAGAACACGGCCTTCTCGCGCTGATCCGGGTCGATCCACAGCGCCGGCAGTCCGAAGGCCGGCTCGATCGTCCGTTCGCCGGGCAGGTTGGGCAGGCCACCCTTCGGGTCCATCGCCAGCATCTGCCCGGGACGGATTTCGCCCCGCCCCGCCTCGATCTCCTTGATGCGCACGGAGTAGCCATCCTGCGGGAGCTGCATGTTGTCCTGGATGCGCACCGGGGGGAGCACGAACCCCATCTCGCCGGCGATCGTCCGCCGCAGCGCCTTGATCTGCTCCGTCAGGCGCGGCGATTCTCCTCCCGCCAGTCCAAGCAGGCCGAGCCCGAGCTCCAGGCGGATCATGTCCATGCGCAAGGCGTCCGAGATCGGCGGCTCGGCCGGGGCGACCGGGGCCGGTTCGGGAGCGGCCTTGCCGGGGGGGTATTTGGCCCGCAGATACGCCCCCGTGCCGGCCAGCCCGGCCAGCGTCAGGAACGGCAGCGCCGGCAGTCCGGGCATCAGCCCCAGCAGGGCCGCCGCCCCGCCGGCGAGCGCCAGGGGCTTCGGATTCCCGCCGAGCTGGCGCATCATGGCGGCATCCATCGAGCCTTCGGTGCCCCCCTTAGTCACCACGATGCCGGCCGCGGTGGACACCAGCAGGGCGGGAATCTGCGAGACCAGCCCGTCCCCGACCGTCAGGGTGGTGAAGGTGGAGGCGGCATCGGCGAAGGCCATGCCGTGCCGCCCGAGGCCGATGGCCAGCCCGCCGAGAATGTTGATGAAGGTGATCAGCAGGGCGGCAATGGCATCGCCGCGGACGAACTTGGCCGCGCCGTCCATCGCGCCGTAGAAGCCGCTCTCCTCCTCCAGCTCGCGGCGTTTCTTGCGTGCCGCGGCCTCGTCGAGGGCGCCCGAGGACAGCTCGGCATCGATCGCCATCTGCTTGCCCGGCATGGCATCCAGGCTGAAGCGGGCGGCCACCTCGGCGATGCGTCCCGACCCCTTGGTGATGACCATGAAGTTCACCACCAACAGGATGGAAAACACGATCAGGCCGATCACCACATCGCCGCCCATCAGGAAGCCGCCGAAGGCCTGCACGACGTGCCCTGCCGCCGACGGCCCCTCGTTGCCATGGGAGAGAATCAGGCGCGTCGTGGCCACATTCAGCGACAGGCGCAGCAGGGTCGTCAGCAGCAGCAGGGTGGGGAACGAGGTGAAGTCGAGCGGACGCTGCAGGAACAACGCCACCATCAGCACCAGGACCGAGGCGGTGATCGACAGCGCCAGGCCCAGGTCGAGCATGAGCGTCGGCAGGGGCAGGACCAGCACCGAGAGCAGCGCCACCACGCCGACGGCCAGCCAGACGTCGGTGCCCGGATTGCGCAGCTTGAATTTCGCCGCCAGCCCGGCCTGCAACCGTCCGGCCTGCGCGAGGGAGGAGGGGGCGTCCGACACGATGGATCAGCTCGTGGCAGTGGCGAGCGGCACGGCGACCCCGGCCGGGGGGGGCGGCACGGCAATGCCCTGCGCGGCGTAGTCGCGCAGCTTGTTGCGCAGGGCGCGGATGGAAATTCCGAGAATGGTTGCCGCATGCGTGCGGTTGCCCAGGGTGTGGCCAAGCGTCTCGAGGATGAGGTCGCGCTCCACCTCGTCCACGCGACGCCCGACCAGGTCCGCCACCCCGCCGCCATGCGAGGCGGCGTTGACCGGAGCGGGGCCGGCGGGAGAAAGCTCGATGGAATCGACGTCGATCTTTTCGCCCGGAGCCAGCAGGACGGCACGATGGATCGTGTTCTCGAGTTCGCGCACGTTGCCCTTCCAGCCATGCGTGCCCAGCCGCCGCAAGGCCGCCTCGGTCAGCGGGCGAGCCGGCAGGCCGTTCACCTCGGCATAGTGGCGCGCGAAATGCTCGGCCAGGGCCGGGATGTCCGCCGGACGCTCGCGCAGCGCGGGGATGCGCAGCGCAATGACGTTGAGTCGGAAATACAGATCCTCCCGGAACCTTCCCGCCGCCACCTCGGCGGGAAGGTCGCGGTTGGTGGTCGCCAGGATGCGGACATCGATGCGCACCGGCACGCTGCCTCCCACCCGGTCGATCTCGCGTTCCTGCAGCGCGCGCAGGAGCTTGGCCTGCAGGCGGAGTTCCATCTCGCTGATTTCGTCGAGCATCAGCGTGCCGCCGTCGGCCGCCTCGAACTTGCCGATCCGCCGGGCAAGAGCCCCGGAGAAGGAACCCTTTTCGTGCCCGAAAAGTTCCGATTCCAGAAGATTGTCCGGGATGGCCGCGCAGTTCAAGGCCACGAACGGGCCGTTGGCACGCCGCGAGTGGCGATGGATGTAGTGGGCCAGCACCTCCTTGCCAGTGCCGCTCTCGCCGGAAATCAGGACCGAGGCATCGGCCCCGGCGACCTGGTCGGCCCGGCGGATGGCGGCCAGCATCACCGGGTCGCGCGCCACCATCGCATGATGTTCGCCGTCCACGGCCTGGAGAATGGCGGCGATCAGATCCGGATCGGGAGGCAGGGGCAGAAACTCCCGCGCCCCGGCCCGGATTGCCCGCACCGCAGCCTCCGCATCCACATTGACCCCGCAGGCAACAACCGGGATGGCCATGCGCTCCTTGGCGAGGGCTGCCACCAGGGTCCCGACGTCATGCGACAGGTCGCAGAGCACCAGATCGAACCTGGCATCGGCGCGCAGGCGGGCCAGGGCGGATTCGACACTGTCGGCCTGGTCCAGCTTGGCGCCCCGGGCAATGGCGATCCGCGCGGCCTGTCCCAGCTCCGCCGCCAGGGAACCTATGATGAGCACTCGCATCGTCTATTCCCCCGAGCCCCTGTCCTGTGGACCTTCCTCAGCCATGCTGGTCCCCCTTGACGATTTCCGTCATCGTCACGCCAAGGCGGTTGTCATCGACCATCACCACCTCGCCGCGCGCCACGAGGCGGTTGTTGACGTAGATGTCGATCGCCTCGCCGAGCTTGCGATCGAGTTCCACGACGGCGCCGCGACCAAGCTTCAGCAGCTGGCTGACCTGCATCGTGGTTTTTCCCAGCACGGCACTGACCGTAACGGGAATGTCGTAGACGGCCTCGAGATCACGCGCCGTGCGCGCGGAGGTCTGTTCCGCGGCGGCAGCGGCGGTATCGCTCAGCTCGGTCAGATCCATGCTGTCAGACACGGTGTGCTCCTTCACGCATCCAGCGATTCGGCCGCAAGAAGATCGAGCGGCGTCAAGGTGTCTGCGATATTTTTCCAGGTGTCCCGGACGTCGCGAACCGCCTGCCCATCGGTCCAGCTGATTCGCACGTCACCGGGCGGGATGGATTCGGTCGGGACGAGAGAAACGCTTCCCGCCACTTCGGAATCGAGATTCGCCAGTTCGGCAGAAACGGCATCGGCAACGAGAGGGCTGACGCGCACGACCACCTGGGGTTCGCGGACGATGGCCGGAAGAACGGCCTGGATGACGGCCAGGGTTTCGGCCTCGCCGTGGTGCGCGCAGGTGGCCGGCAGCACCGTGGCCAGAACCCCCAGCAGAAGTTGCGCAAGGGACCGCGCGGATTCGTCGGCGACCCGCCCTGCCTCCTTCCTGGCCTCCTGCAAATGCCCGGCAATCGCGGTAAGCATCTGCCGGGTGACCTCGGCACGATCGGCGGCAGCCTGCGCCAGGCCCTGCTTGAGACCTTCGGCATAGGCGTTCTCCCGGGCCGCCTCGAGTTCCTGCGGCGTGATCGGCGCAGCCACCGGCTTCTCGGGCTCGGAGGAATCGTCGAGCACGGTGATGCCGCCTGGCATGTCGAAGTCCTCGGCGAAGAGAATGGCAGGGCGAAGAGAATCCGGCATTTCAGTAAACCATCTCCTCGTCTTTGTTTTCCGAGATCTCGATCTGTCCGCTGGCCGCCAGTTCCTTGGCGAGAGCAACGACGGAAGCCTGGGCATCGTCGACATCCCGCAGCTTGACCGGCCCCAGCGATTCGATCTCTTCTCGCAACATCTTGCCGGCACGCTCGGACAGGTTGGCGAAGAACAGGTCGCGCAGCTTTTCGGAGGCCCCCTTGAGGGCAAGAGGAAGCTTGTCCTTCTCGACGGCCCGCAGCAGGGCCTGCATGGCGGGGCTGGTCAGGCGCTGCAGATCATCGAAGGTGAACATCAGGGCCTTGATGCGTTCTGCCGAATCTCGGTTGCGCTCCTCAAGTGCGGAGAGGAAGCGGGTCTCGGCCTGGCGATCGAGATTGTTGAAGATCTCGGCCATCATCTCGTGGGCGTCCCGCCGGGTGGAGCGCGCCAGATTGGACATGAACTCCGAGCGCAGCGTGCGCTCGACCCCGTCGAGAACGTCGCGCTGCACGCTCTCCATGCGCAGCATCCGCATCACCACTTCCATCGCGAAACTGTCGGGCAGAAGCGCGAGAACCCGTGCGGCATGATCGGAACGAATCTTCGAGAGCACGACAGCAACGGTCTGCGGGTATTCGTTCTTGAGATAGTTGGCGAGCACGGCCTCGTTGACGTTGCCCAGCTTGTCCCACATCGTCCGGCCGGCCGGGCCGCGGATTTCCTCCATGATCTGCGTCACCCGCTCGCGCGGCAGCGACTTCATGAGCAGGCGTTCGGTGTTCTCGAACGAGCCGACCAGGTTGCCGGCCCCGCCGAGATTATCGGCAAACTCGATGCACAGGTGCTCCACCACCTCCGAACGCACGGGGCCGAGCTGCGCCATGGCCGAGGAGATCTCCTTGATCTCGTCCTCGTGCATCTGCGCGAGCAGGCGGCCGGATTGCTCTTCGCCCAGGGCCAGCATCAAGGTTGCGGCTTTCTGGGGGCCGCTCAAGTTTCGGGAATCATCCGGGGAACGTGCCATCACTGCACCTGCTGCATCCAGGCCCGCACGATCGACAGGCTTTCCTCTGGGTGCTTGTCCACCATCTCGGAAAGCTTGCGCAGGGAGGAGGCCCGCATCTGCCCTTCGATGTTCGAGAGCTTCACCATGCTTTCATCTTCGGGCGAGGGCCCGGCAAGAGAGGGGACCCCCCCGGCAGCCGGCCCACCGAGGAGGAGGGCGGCATCGGCGGGGGCGAGCTGCGCCGCCAGGCCGCCGGCGGCAGGAAGCGCGGAGAGGGAGGCGGCCTGCGCCGTGATGGCTCCGGCAGAGGACGTGCCGATGGTGAGACGCTGGACCATGGGGCGCAGGACGAGGAGCAAGGCCGCCACGATCACCACGCCCAGCAGACCAGTCTGGACCAGACGCATGATGTCCGCACGCTCAAACGAGAGCCCCCACAGGCCATGCGTTTCCTGGGATACCGCCGTTCCTTCCTCGGCAAAGCGCATGTTGACGACTTCCACATGGTCGCCGCGCTTCTCGTCGTAGCCGATGGCCGTGCGGACCAACCGGGCGATCTGGTCGAGTTCCGCCTGGGAGCGGGGCTGCCAGGAACTCCGTCCCTGCGCGTCCTTGCCCTCGCTGCCATCGACCATCACGGCCATGTTGATCCGCCGGATCATGGGCTGATCGTGGACCAGAGTGCGGACGGTCTTGCTGATCTCGTAGTTGGTCGTCTCTTCCTGCTTCTGTTCCTGCGAACCGTTGCCGCTTTGTCCGGCGTCGGCGTTGGGCAGGTTGTTCTGCACGGAGACGTTGTTGGCGGCCTCGGTGGTGCGGCTCTTGCCATCGACGGTCTGGGTGCTGCGAACCACCTGGCCGTCCGGATCGAAGCGCTCCTGTGTTTCGTGCACCTGGTCGAAATCCATGTCGACGGTGGCTTCCGCCCGCACGCGTCCCGGTCCGAGGCTGCGTTCGAGCATTTCCTCGACGGCGCGTCCGAGACGTAATTCGGTGGCCTGGCGCAGCTCCTGCGTGCTCTGTGCCGCGGCGGCCGGGCCGGCCGGCTGCCCGGCACGGGCAAGCACGTTGCCGCGTGAATCGATGATGGCGATATTCTGCGGGCGCAACCCGGGAACGGCGGCCGAGACCAGATTGAGGATGGCCTGCACGCCCTCCTTGTCCATGCGGGCCGCCCCTGCCATGGTCAGCATCACCGAGGCCTGGGCCTCCTGGGAATTGCGCGAGAACGGCTCGCGCCGCGGCAGCACCAGATGGACCCGGGCCCCCCGCACGCCCGAAAGCCCCCGGATGGTGCGTACCAGCTCGCCTTCCAGGGCACGGGTCTCGTTGATCTGCTGCTGGAACTGGCTGGTCGTCAGCGCATCGCCACGATCGAAGATCTCGTAGCCGATCGACCCTCCCGTCGGCAGGCCGCTCTTGGCCAGGAGCAGCCGGACGCGCGACACTTGGTCGGCCGGCACCAGAACCTGTGCCCCTCCGGCGGACAGCTGGTGGGGGATGTGCTGGCGCTCGAGAATATCGACGATCTGCCCGGCCTCGCGTGAATCGAGGTCGGCATACAGCAGAGCCATCTGCGCGGTCGGCCCATGCAGCATCAGCAGCGCCAGCAGGCCGAGCATGGCAATGGCCACCGCCCCCATGGCAGTCAGACGGCCAGGTCCCAGGGCCTTCAGCCCTTCAAGAAATCCGTTCACGACATGCTCCGGTGCGGTGCCTCCCGGGGCGAGGCGCCCTGGGAGGAAGTGCTTTGAGACGATGTGCTTTGGGACTGGGGCGAGACACCAGCCGTTGCGGGGAGTTCTGGACCTTGCATGACAACCCGGCTCACGCTGCACCGGCCTCCTGCCGGCACCCGTAACCCTGGCGCGGGTTGATGAATCGCCGATTAATCCCTCGGCATTTCTTGCCGGGGGGTCATTCCCTGGCGGGACACGGCCGCGGGAGCGGATGGCTGGAGCCGGAACCCAGGGTTACCCTGCCGGCCCTGGCGTTCCACGGACGTATTCCCTATCTGGGGGGCATGATCGACACGCCAGCCTTTCTCGACTCCGGCCGTCCCGCCGTGCCCGACCTCGTGGTGCCGCGCGGCGTTCTTCCGTTTTATCTGGCACGCCGGCCGGTGCGTGGGCGGCTGGTCCGGCTCGGGGCGCTGGCCGAGGCCCTGATCGGCCGTCACGACCACGGCCCGGCCGTTTCCGTCCTGCTGGGCGAGGCGCTGGCGCTGGTGGCGGGGCTGGCCACGGCCCTGAAGTTCCGCGGCTCCTTCAGCCTGCAGATCAAGGGCGACGGTCCGGTCTCGCGGCTGGTGGCCGATTGCACCGATACCGGCGCGCTGCGCGGCTATGTGCGCGTCGAGGCCGAGCGCCTGGCCGCGGCCCTGGCCGGAGACGCCGCGCCGACGGCGGAGCACCTGCTTGGGCGGGGCGTTTTCGCCCTCACCGTCGACCAGGGTCCGGATGCCGAGCGCCAGCAGGGCGTGGTGGCGCTCGCGGGGCCGAGCCTGGCCGACAGCGTGCAGGCCTATTTCGCCTCTTCCGAGCAGCACCCCGTCTGGCTGCGGCTGGCATGCGCGCAGACCCCGGCCGGCTGGCGGGCCGGGGCGCTCGTGCTGGAGCGCATCGCCGGCGCCGGCGGGGTCGCCCAGGAGATGGACGACGCGGCCCAGCAGGAGAGCTGGCACACCGCCACCCTGCTCGCCGAGACCCTGACCGGAGCGGAACTGCTCGACGACGCGCTGGCCCCGGAGCAGCTGTTGTTCAACCTCTTCCACGAGGAGGCGGTGACGGCCGGCCGTGCCCGGGCGCTGGCCTACGGCTGCCGTTGCTCGCGCCAACGCCTGAGCGGCATTCTCGAAGGGTTCACCCCCGCCGAGCTCGACGAGATGAGCGTCGCGGGGACGGTGGAGATGACCTGCGAGTTCTGCAACGTGGTCTTCCCCTTTCCGCGCGCGGAACTCACCGGCCGCCAGGCCTGAGTCCGGCCCCGTTCCTTTCGATTCATCCTGCCGGCTTGAGAAGCCTGCGCCGTGCCGGTCGGGCCCCGTGATGGGGGCTCGCGCGGGCCTCGCACCGCGGCCGTACACAGAAATTTAATCCGCTCGTCCTTGCGGAGACGCCGTGTGCGCGTGCATGGTTCGTTTGTTTCTAATTTCACGTTTAGAGAAACATTCGTATCGTGTCCTCTCCCACCCTCCAGCGCCTGGCCGCCGCCCTGCGCGATCTGCCCGCCCAGCAGGCCGAGGCGGCCCGTTATGTCATCGGCCATCCCTTCGATGCCGCCACCCTGCCGATGCGCGGTCTGGCGCGCCAGGCCGGCCAGGCGCCCGTCACCTTCACCCGCCTCGCCCGCTCCGTCGGGTTGGCCGGGTGGGAGGAGCTGCGCGGTTCGCTGGTCGAGGACACTCGCGAGGATCTCGCCCTCGCCCATCGCGGCCCCTTTTCCAGTCGCGCCCTGCCGGAGGGCAGCGGCGAGGCGCTGGCCGGCGCCATGTTCGAGGCCGACTCCCGGGCCCTCGCCGGGCTGGACCCGCGTGACCTGGCCGCCGCCGCCGGCATGCTGGAGGCGGCGCCGCGCGTGCTCATCGCCGGCTTCCGCAGCTGCTATGCGCCGGCCCTGCTGCTGCACTACCTCTACCGGCTGTTCCGCCCCGAGGTGCAGCTGCTGACCGGGGTCGGCGGGGCGCTCGACGTCGATCTCGGCGACCTCGGTCCGGACGACGCCCTGGTGCTGTTCGGCTTCGAGCCCTACTCGCGCGACGGGCTGCTGTGTGCCCGCGCCGCCGCCGACGCCGGTGCCGGGGTGGTCGCCATCGTGGACACCCCCTCCGCCCCGGTGGCCGAGGGGGCGGCGGCGATCCTCGCCTTCGGCACCGTCTCGCCCGGCTTCTTTCCCTCGCTGACCGCCTGCACGGCTCTGGTGCAGGCGCTGGCCGCCACCCTCTACCAGCGCGCCGGCGACGCCGGGCGGGCACAGCTGCGTCGCACCGAGGCGCGCATCGCCGCCCACACCTCCTATCTTCGCCTGGAGTCCACGCCGGAATGAGCCACATCCTGCACCGTTCGCTGGGCGGCGCGCCTGCCGTTGCCGCCTCGGGGAGAGGCGCCTTCCTGTTCACCGAGGACGGCCGCGAGGTGCTCGACGCCGCCGGGGGCGCAGCGGTCTCCTGCCTGGGGCACGCGCATCCCGCCGTCGTGGCGGCGGTGCAGGCCCAGGTGGCGACGCTCGACTATGCCCACACCGGCTCCTTCAGCTCCCGTCCCGCCGAAGAGCTGGCCGATCTGCTGGTGGGCCATGCCCCGGGCGGTCTGACGCATGCCGTGTTCGTCTCCTCCGGCTCGGAAGCCTGCGAGGCGGCGCTGAAGATCGCGCGGCAATATTTTCTCGAGATCGGCCAGCCGGAGCGCGGATGTTTCATCGCCCGGCGCCAGAGCTACCACGGCAACACCCTCGGCGCGCTGGCCGCCGGCGGCAACATGGCGCGTCGCGAGCCATTCGCGCCGCTGCTGGCCGACTGCTTCAACCACGTCACCCCCGCCTTCGCCTACCGCTACGCCCGGCCCGGCGAGAGCGAGGCGGATTTCGTCGCCCGGCTGGTCGCCGAGCTGGAGGCGGCCTTCCAGCGCCTCGGGCCGGGACGGGTGGCGGGCTTTCTCGCCGAGACGGTCGGCGGGGCCACCCCCGGCGCGGTGCCGCCGCCCGCCGGCTACTTCCGGGCCGTGCGCGAGGTATGTGACCGCCATGGTGCGCTGCTGATCCTCGACGAGGTGATGTGCGGCATGGGACGCACCGGCACCACCCACGCCTGGGAGCAGGAAGGGGTCTCGCCCGACATCGAGATCGTCGCCAAGGGGCTGGGCGGCGGGGTGCAGCCCATCGCCGCGGTGCTGGTGGGCGGGCGCATCGTCGATGCGATCCGCACCGGCAGCGGCGTGCTGCGCCACGGCCACACCTACATGGGCCATCCCGTCGCCTGCGCCGCGGCGCTGGCGGTGCAGCGCACCATCGCCGCCGAGGGGCTGCTGGACTGCGTGCGCGCACGGGGCGCCCAACTGCGCGCGGCCCTGGTAGAGCGCTTCGGGACGCACCCGCATGTCGGCGACATCCGCGGGCGGGGCCTGTTCCTGGCGCTCGAGCTGGTGGCCGACCGCGCCAGCCGCGCGCCCTTCGCGCCCGGGCTGGGCTTGGCCGGGCGGGTCAAGCGCGCGGCGCTGGAGCGGGGGCTGGCCTGCTACCCCTCCTCGGGCACCATCGACGGTGTGCGCGGCGACCATGTGCTGCTGGCGCCGCCCTACATCGTCACGCCGGAACAGATCGAAACGATCGTCACGCGGCTCTCTGCGGCCCTGACTGCCGCGTTCGCATCCTTGCCGTCCTGACCTGGGGATTTTTGTCATGCCGCGCCTCGCCATCGCCCGCTTCCACCACGAGGGGAATTCCTTCTCGCCGATGCCCACCGGCCTCGACGCCTTCCACGCCCGCACCTGGCTGGCCGGCGAGGCGGCCCGGACCGCCTATCGCGGCACCGCCATCGAGGGCGGCGGCGTGGTGGAGTTTCTCGACACCCATCCCGCCTGGCAGGGCACCTTCCTGCGCATGGCCGACACCACGCCCGCCGGCCCCGTCACGCGGGAAGCCTTCGAGGCGATCGCCGGGGAGATCGTCGCGGGCCTGCGCGCGCAGCGGTGGGACGCCGTCTATCTCTCCCTGCACGGGGCGATGGTGGTGGAAGGGATGGACCTTGCCGATCTCGAAATGATCCGCCGGGTGCGCGCGGCGATCGGCCCCGGGGTGCCGCTCGGGGTCAGCTTCGATCTCCATGCCAACCTCGATCCGCGTACCGTCGATCTGGTGAATTTCGCCGCGGGGTACAAGGAACATCCGCACACGGACCAGAAGCAGACGGCGCTTCTCGTGCTGGAGCGGCTCGACGGCATCGTGGCCGGCCGATGCCATCCGGTCGGCGCGATCGCCAAGCTGGAAGCGATCCTTCCCAGCATCAACATGCGCACCGCCGAGGGGCCCATGGCCGAGATCGAGGCCTTCGCGCGCGGCCTGGAGTGCGATCCGCGCATTCTCGACGCCAGTCCCTTCGGCGGATTCTCCTATTCCGACACGGCGGCGGCCGGCGGCGGGGCGATGGTGTTCGCCGACGGCGATGCCGCCCTCGCCCGCGCCTCGGCCGAGCGGATCGTCGCGGAGTTCCGTCGTCGCCTGCAACGTTTCTACATCGCCCTGCCCGATGCCGCGGCCGGCATCGCCCGCGCCCTGGCGAGCGAACGCACCCCGGCGGCGGTGATCGACGGCGGCGACAACCCCGCCTCGGGCGGCATCGCCGACACGCCCGCGATGCTGCGCGCCCTGCTCGCCGCCGCGCCGCAGGTGCCGTGCGTGTTCGCCTATTTCCTCGACCCGGAGCTGGTGCAGCGCTGCATCGCGGCGGGCGTGGGCGGCGCCATCTCCGGCACGCTGGGCGCGCGCCTCAGCGATTCCTTCGGCGCCCCGGTGTCTTTTTCCGGCACGGTGCTGCGGCTCACCGACGGGAACTTCGTCAATCGCGGGCCGATGGGGCACGGTGTTCCGGTCTCGCTCGGCCCCACCGCGGTGATCGGCCTCGGCGCGGTGCAGGTGATCGTCACCTCGCTGTTCGAGACGGCCAACGATCCCGGATTCTTCGACCTGCACGGCATCGATCTCGCACAGGTGGCCGTGCTGTGCGTCAAGGCGAAGAATCATTTCAGGGCCGGATTCACGCCGATCTGCCCGGTCATGATCGACATCGACGCCCCCGGCCCGGCCGCGCTCGACATCGCTTCGTTCCGTTTCCGTCACGCCCCCCCGACCCTCTATCCCCTTCAGAGCAGGAGCGCCTGACATGCAACGCCGTCAGTTTCTGACCGCCGCCGCCGCCCTGGCCGGCATGCCTCTCGCCCGGCCCGCCCTGGCACAGGGGAAAGGGTCCGCCCGGGTCCTGCGCTTCGTGCCGCAGGCCGATCTCGCCAACCCCGATCCGGTGTGGACCACCACCACCGTCGCCTACAACCACGGCTTCATGATCTGGGACACGCCCTACGGCCTCGACGGCACCTACACGCCGCGCCCGCAGATGATGGCCGGACACGAACTTTCCGATGACAAAATGGTCTGGCGCTTCACCCTGCGCGAGGGCCTGCTCTTCCACGATGGCGAGAAGGTGCGTGCCGCCGACGTGCTGGCCTCCATCGCCCGCTGGGGAAAGCGGCGCCCGTTCGGGCAGTTGTTGCTGGAACGCACCGAGGAGATGCGCGCCCTCGACGATGCCCGTCTGGAGATCCGGCTGAAGAAGCCCTTCCCGCTGATGCTCAACGCGCTCGCCGACTACTGCTTCATCATGCCCGAGCGCATCGCGAAGACCGATGCCTTCAAGCAGATCAACGAATATGTCGGAAGCGGTCCGTTCCGTTTCCTGCGCGACGAGTGGATGCCCGGCTCGCGAGCCGCCTATGCCCGCAACGAACGCTACGTGCCGCGCGACGAGCCGGCCGACCATCTCGCGGGCGGAAAGGTCGTGCACTTCGACCGCGTGGAGTGGATGGTGATGCCCGACCCCGCCACCGCCGGCGCCGCGTTGCAGGCGGGCGAAGTGGACTGGGTGGAATCCCCGCTTCCCGACCTGCTGGAGGTGTTCCGCAAGGGCTCCAATACCCGCGTGCTGGTCAACGACAAGATCGGCTCCATCGCCTTCATGGCGATCAACCACCTGCATCCGCCGTTCAACAATCCCAAGCTGCTGCGCGCGCTTCTGCCGGCGATCGACCAGAAGGAGTTCATGCAGGCCGCCTTTGCCGACGAGCCCGATCTCTATCGCACCGGGGTCGGCGTGTTCACCGCCGGCATGCCGATGGCCAACGACGCGGGAATGGAAGCACTCGACGGCCCGCGCGACATTGCTGCCGCAAAGAAGCTGATCGCCGAGAGCGGTTATGCCGGCGAGCGCATCGTGCTGATGTCGCCCACCGACCAGCCGACGCTGCAATCCTTCGGCCAGGTGATGAATGCCACGCTGCAACGCCTCGGACTCAACGTGGACTACGCGGCCACCGACTGGGGCACGCTGGTGCAGCGCCGCAGCAGCCACGAGCCGGTGGAGAAGGGCGGCTGGAGCACGTTCTGCTCCTCCTACACCGGTCTGTCGGTGATGGACCCGGTGGTCAACCAGCCGCTGCGCGGAACCGGGTTGAAGGGCTGGTTCGGCTGGCCCACCGACCCGGAGATGGAATCCCTGCGCGACGCCTGGCTCGATGCCCCCGACCAGGACACCCGCGTGAAAATCGCCCGGCAGATGCAGGTCGAGGCGTTCCGCACCGTGCCGTTCATTCCGCTCGGTCAATACTTCCAGGCCACCGCCGTGAGCGCCAAACTCACCGGCTTCGTGGAATGGCCGACGCCGCTGTTCTGGGGCGTGCGCAAGACCGCCTGACCCCGGGGCGCGCGAGAAGCCCCGTCTTTCCTCCCGCGCCTACGGTTCGGCGCGGGAGGACTGGATCTCGTCCATCCACGCCGTGCCGGTGGCGCGGCGAGGCTCGTTGCGAAGCGCCTGCTCCTCCAGCAGGTCCACGGCCCGGTCCAGGCAGATGCCCAATGCGTCGCAGGCGCGCACCAGCGCCAAGCGGGCGGCCTTCTGCGTGCCCTGACGCAGGAACGCGTCGTGCTCGCCGCGAGCGCTTTCGGCCGCTCCGAAAAAGTCGCGCAGATGCGTCAACAGGCCGGCCGGCTTCACCACGTCGCGCAGGTCGCGCATCAGGCGCTGCAGCTGGCGGCTCAGGCCGTCGCCCGCCACCGCGGAAAAACGCGTGGCGGCGGTCGCGCGTCTGATGTCCTCCAGGCGCCGCTTCAGCCCGCGCAGCATCATCCAGCCGGCGGCCGCGCCGGAGAAGAGCGCCGCGGTTTCGTCTTCCACGGGCACGCTTGTCATTTCAGATGGCGGCATCGCATCCCAACTCCCAGCCTGTCATCGGGCCTGCCATCGGGTGCTCCCCACCGGCTCCGGCACGTCCGCCCCCGATCTCAGGCGCAAAGAGTGAATCCTTGGCAAACGCACCGAGCCTCCGTTCGGTTGGGAATTCCCTGTGCCGGAAGAAAGACCTTCTTTTTCCTGAAGGAAAAAGAAGCAAAAAGGACTTTCCCCATTTGACTCCGCCGCCTGAACCACGCGTGGCGCCAAATGAACAAAGCTTTCTTGGTTCTTCTTTCCCGAAAGAAGAACCCTTCCTTCCCTTGTTATCTCTCCGAGTCGATCCCCACCCGGGCATTGCCGCCGCCGGCCGGGGGGTCCATCCTGCCTGGAGGGCGGACCTGCGCCCGGCACGGCAAACCGGCCAGGGGCATGTGTTTCCGCCCGTCAACGCGGAGGAAAACCATGCTGATCACATCCATTTTTCCCTCTCGCTACGTCCAGGGAGCCGGTGCGCTGGCCTCCCTGCCGGAGGAAATCGAGCGTCTCGGCGGCCGTGGCCTCGGTGTGGTCGACCGCCTGGTGTCGGGCCTGATTGCGGGCACCGGCCTGTCCGGCGAGGTCTTCGGCGGCGAATGCTGCGACGAGGAGATCGCCCGCTACGTCGCGCTCGCCCGGGAACGCGATGCCAAGGTGATCTTCGGCATCGGCGGCGGCAAGGCGGCCGATACCGCCAAGGCGGCTGCGCATGAACTCGGCCTGCCGGTGGCGGTGGTGCCCACCCTTGCCTCGACCGACGCGCCCTGCTCGGCACTCTCGGTGATCTACACCGCCCAGGGAGCCTTCAAGCGTTATCTGGTGCTGCCGCGCAACCCCGACCTGGTGCTGATCGACACCCAGGTGGTGGCCAACGCCCCGGTGCGCTTCCTGGTCTCCGGCATGGGCGACGCCCTCTCGACCTGGTTCGAGGCCAACGACTGCCAGATCAAGCACGCCGCCAACATGACGGGGCGGCCCGGCGGGTTCTCCTCCTATGCACTGGCGCGGCTCTGCTACGACACGCTGATGGAATACGGCCTTGCCGCCAAGCGCGCCTGCGAAGCCCATGTCGCGACCGACGCGCTGGAGCGCATCGTCGAGGCCAACACCCTGCTCTCCGGTCTCGGCTTCGAAAGCGGCGGGCTGTCCGGCGCCCACGCCATCCACGACGGCCTGACCGTGCTGGAGCAGACCCACCGCTTCTGGCACGGCGAGAAGGTGGCCATCGGCACCCAGGCCCTGCTGCAGCTCACCGGCCGCCCGCCGGCGGTGGTGGACGAAGTCTATAATTTCTGCACCGCCATCGGCCTGCCCACCACCCTGGCCGACATCGGCCTGGCCGAGGTCTCCGACGCCGATCTGATGCGCGCCGCCGAGGCGACCTGCGCCCCCGGCGAGACCATCGGCAACTGCCCCTGCGCGGTCAGCCCCGCCACCGTATTCGCCGCGCTGAAGGCGGCCGACGCCGAGGGCCGCGCGCGCAAGGCGGCCTAGGGCCTGCCCCCGCAGGACTCTGCCGGGGCAGGATCGTCGCAGGCCGCACGTCGGAACAGGCCGCACTCAGGCCTCGGCACGGCCGCAAGGAAGGTGTTCTCCTTTCGGGAAAGGAGAACCAGGAAAGCTTTATCCTATAAGGGCTCCGCGCCTGGGTCAGACGCGGAGCCAAAGGGGGAAAAGTCCTTTTTGCTTCTTTTTCCTTCAGGA
>CALNAL010000332.1 GCA_937874445.1 uncultured Acetobacteraceae bacterium
CGCACGCTCCATGCGCAGCAGGCCGACGCGATACTGGTTCTCCATCAGCTCGCCCACCGAACGCACCCGGCGGTTGCCGAGGTTGTCGATGTCGTCGATCTGGCCGCGGCCGTCCTTGAGCTCGCAGAGGATCTTCACCGTGCGCAGGATGTCGTCCTTGCGCAGCACCCGCACCGTGTCGGGCACATCCTCGAAGCCCAGGCGCATGTTCATCTTCACGCGGCCCACCGCGGAGAGGTCGTAGCGGTCGGCGTCGAAGAACAGGCCGTGGAACAGGGCCTCGGCGGTCTCGGGGGTCGGCGGCTCGCCGGGGCGCATCACCCGGTAGATGTCCACCAGGGCGTCATCGCGGCAGGTGTTCTTGTCCACCGCCAGCGTGTTGCGCAGCCACGGGCCGTTCTGCTGGTCCACCGCGAGCGTCGGCAGGGCGTCGATGCCCGCCTCCTCCAGCGCGGTCAGACGGGCCTCCGCCAGCTCCTCGCCGGCCTCGGCGTAGATCTCGCCGGTCGCCTCGTTGACCAGGTCGATCGCCATGAAGCGGCCCAGCAGGTCGTTGCGGCTGGCCAGGACGGTCTTGGTCTTCTCGGCAATGCGGCGCACCAGGCGCGCGGTCAGCTTGGTCTCGGCCTCGGCCACCACCTCGCCGGTCTCGGCGTCGATCAGCGGTTCCAGCAGCTTGATGCCGCGGAAGGCCTCGCCCTCGAACGGGCGCGCCCAGCCCTTGGAGGTGCGCTGGAACACCACCTGACCGTAGAAATAGTTGAGGATCTCCTCGGCATCCATGCCGTGAAGCTCAGCCGCCTCGACCGTCTCGCCCTTGGCCTCACGGGCCCGGCGCAGCGCCTCGGAGGCGCCGTTCTCCATGGCATAGAGCAGCGTCGTGACCGGCAGCTTGCGCTTGCGGTCGATGCGCACGTAGACGAGATCCTTGGAATCGAACTCGAAATCGAGCCACGAGCCACGATAGGGGATGACGCGCGCGGCAAAGAGGAACTTGCCGGAGGAGTGCGTCTTGCCCTTGTCGTGGTCGAAGAACACGCCCGGGCTGCGGTGCATCTGGCTGACGATGACGCGCTCGGTGCCGTTGATGATGAAGGTGCCGGTGTCCGTCATCAGGGGCATGTCGCCCATGTAGACGGGCTGCTCCTTGATGTCGCGGATCGAGCGGGCGCCGGTATCCTCGTCCACGTCCCAGACGATCAGGCGCAGGATCACCTTCAGCGGGGCGGCGTAGGTCATGCCGCGCTGGATGCACTCGTCGACGTCGTATTTGGGCTCCTCGAGTTCGTAGGAGACGAACTCCAGGCGGCCGCGGCCAGCGAAATCGTCGATCGGGAAGACCGACTTGAACACTTCCTGCAGGCCGGTGTCGGGGCGACTGTCCACCGGCACGTTCATCTGCAGAAACGCCTCGTAGCTGGCGCGCTGCACATCGATCAGGTTGGGCATCGGCGCCACTTCGGGGATGCGCCCGAAATTCTTGCGGATCCGCTTGCGCCCGGTGAACGACCTGGTGATCGCGTTCATGCCTGTCCTGCTGCCCCGTACAGATGAAAAGCCAAGCCCACGGTTGCCATTCTCCCCCGAACCGCCCGGGGCCGTCCCGAACTCACGCCTGCGCTCCCGAAAACGGAAGCGCGGGCAGAAACCCCCGGACACCCGCCCGGGAAGCCTCCACCCGTTGCCAATCCAGGCTCCAGGAACCCGACCAAGCCGGCCGGACTCCCGGAGCTGTCGTCGTCAGGCTGCTTACTTGACCTCGACGGAAGCGCCCTGGTCCTCGAGCGCCTTCTTGAGCTTCGCAGCCTCTTCCTTGTTCACACCTTCCTTGACGGTCTTCGGGGCCCCCTCGACGAGGTCCTTGGCCTCCTTCAGGCCGAGACCGGTGATGGTGCGGATCTCCTTGATCACGTTGATCTTCTTGTCCCCGGCCTTGGCCAGGATGATGGTGAACTCGGTCTGCTCCTCGGCAGCCGCGGCCGGAGCCGCACCCGCAGCCGGAGCCGCCGCAACCGCGACCGGAGCGGCCGCGGAGACGCCCCACTTCTCCTCGAGGAGCTTCGAAAGCTCGGCAGCCTCGAGCACCGTCAGCGCGGACAGCTCGTCAACCAGCTTCGCAAGATCAGCCATAGTGATGTAACCCCTAACTTAAGACCTGGTCGGTTCCATGCAAGCCCGCCCCGTGCGGACTCGCCATATCGATTGTGCAAACCCTCCCGCGGCCTGCGCCGCGGCGGGGGTCTACGCAGCTTCGGCTTCGCCCTTCTTGGAATAGGCACCCACCACGCGTGCGACCTGTCCGGCCGGCGCCTGGAGCACGCCCGCGATCCGCGTAGCGGGGGTCTGAAGCATCCCCACCAGCCTTGCGCGCAGCTCGTCCAGCGACGGCAGCTCGGAAAGCGCCTTGATCCCGGACGCATCAAGCGCCTGCGATCCCAACGCACCCCCGAGCACCACGAACTTGTCGTTGGCTTTGGCGAACTCGACGGCCGCCTTCGCCACCGCCACAGGGTCCTTCGACCACGCGAGCGCGGTCGGTCCCTTCAGCAGCGGCTTGAGGCCCTCGAACTGGGTCCCTTCCAAGGCGAGCGAGGCCAGCCGGTTCTTCGCAACTTTGAACGATGCCCCGGCAGCCCGCATCCGACGTCGCAGATCAGTCGCCTCGGCCACCGTCAGCCCCTTGGGCTGGGTGACAATCACCAGCGACGTTTCCGCGAAGACGGAAGCCAGCGAGGCAACGAACGCGCGCTTCTCCGTGCGGTCCAATACCCGTCTCCTGAAGACGGGCCCGGCATCATTGCCGGAGCCCGGTGGCCGGACGCGACCGAAATCGCCCCCGACCGGTTGCCCTCTGGACCGATCGACACCCTGCGGCATCAAACCGGCCCGGTTCGCCTGTCCTCGCGAGGCAGCCACCCGAAGGTCGCCAGCCCCGTAGCCGGAACCGCCAGGGGATCAGGGATGACACCCAGGTCCCTCGGCTCGCCCGTCTCCCGCGCGCGGAACGGCATCCTTTGAAGCCCTCGCGGGCTGCGTGCGGTCTTGGACAGGTTCGGGAGCTTGCGCTCCCTGCCCGCCGGCCCCCACGGGGAGCCGGCGTATCTCTCTAGCGCCTCAGGCGCCGATGGACGCCACGTCCACGCGCACGCCCGCCCCCATCGTGGAGCTGACGGCCACGTGCTGCACGTAGGTGCCCTTGGCACCCGCCGGACGGGCCTTGAGGATCGCGTCGGTGAAAGCCTTCGCGTTCTCGGCCAGCTGCTCGGCGGTGAAGCTCGCCTTGCCGATGCCGGCATGAACGATGCCGGCCTTCTCGGCGCGGTACTCGACCTGGCCCGCCTTGGCCGCGGTGATGGCGCCCTTGACGTCCATCGTCACGGTGCCCAGGCGGGGGTTCGGCATCAGGCCACGCGGCCCGAGGATTTTGCCGAGCCGGCCGACCAGCCCCATCATGTCGGGCGTGGCGATGCAGCGCTCGAAGGCGATCTCACCGGCCTGCACCTTCTCGGCCAGGTCCTCGGCACCCACCACGTCGGCCCCGGCGGCCAGAGCCTCCTCGGCCTTGGCGCCGCGCGCGAACACGCCGATGCGCACCGTCTTGCCGGTGCCGTGGGGCAGGGCGAGCAAGCCGCGCACCATCTGGTCGGCATGGCGCGGGTCGATGCCCAGGTTCATCGCGATTTCGATCGTCTCGTCGAACTTCGCCTTGGCGTTCTGCTTCACCAGGGCGAGCGCCTCGGCCATCGGATAGACCTTGGAACGCTCGAAGCTGGCGTAGGCCGCCTTCAGTCGCTTGTCGTGCGCCATCGGATCAGCCCTCCACCACGGTGAGGCCCATCGACTTGGCCGAGCCGGCGAGCATCCGCACCGCGCCCTCCACGTCGTTGGCGTTCATGTCCTTCATCTTCTGGGCGGCGATCTCGCGCAGCTGGCTGGTCGTGACCTTGCCCACCGGCGCGTTCTTGCCCACCGCCGTGCTGCCCTTCTCGATGCCGGCGGCACGCTTCAGGAAGAAGGTGTTCGGCGGCGTCTTCATGATGAAGCTGAAGGTGCGGTCGGCGTAGGCGGTGATCACCACCGGCACCGGCATCCCCGGCTCCATCTGGGCGGAGGCGGCGTTGAATTCCTTGACGAAGGCCATGATGTTCAGGCCGCGCTGGCCCAGCGCCGGGCCCACGGGCGGGGAAGGATTGGCCTTCCCGGCCGGAATCTGCAGCTTGATGTAGCCGACGATCTTCTTTGCCATGACTATCCCTAGCGTTCAGGCTGAGGGACCGCGGTCAAAACGGCCAGCAAGGCTCCTGGCCCGCCGGTCTCCCGCGTTCCGAAGGGAGGCGATCTAGCGCCCGGTGCCCGCCGAGTCCAGCGCATTCTTGCGCCGCCCGGGCGGGCCTCCGGCATCGCCGCCATGCAGGAACCGCCCATGCGTAAAACGCATTCTTCCCATGCGTAAAATCCGAAGCCTCAGGACAGGTCCAGCTCGGTGGTCGCCAGATAGCCCGCGGCGCCTCCGGGCACCTCCACCTCGGCCCATTGAATCAGGTCGCTCCACACCAGTCGGCGCACCACCACCCGCTGGCCCGCGGCCAGCCGGATGTCGGAGGCGCCCCGGTGCGGCGCGGGAAACAGCACCGCCCCGCCGCTGCGCACCACCGCCACCCGCGCCCCCGCGGAAAGCACGGCCTCCGGGGCGGTGCCTCCCGGCACGGCCGGCGCGGCCGGAACAGCCGGACTGCCTCCCGTCCAGGCGACTCCGCGCGCCACCAGCACGCCCGCCAGCAGGGCGAGCCCCCCTCCGGCGAGGGCCGCGAGCGCGCGTCGCCGCAGGCGCGTCAGGCCGGCCTTCAGGTTCTGGTTCTCGCCCCGCAGGGCGTCCCGCTCGCGCCCGGCCAGACGCGCCTCGGCATGTGCCGCAGCCAGGCGCTCGTGCAACTCCTCCGTGCCGAGCCCCCCGGCTGCCGCACTCCTGCGGGCCGCGAGACCGGTGAGAAAAATATCCTTGAGATCCCCGCCCGAGAGGCCGAGGCGCCGCGCCGTCGCGCCCATCATGCGCCCGGCATTGGCCGCCTCGCCGGGCTCGCCGGTCAGCAGCGCCATGCCGGCGGCCAGGCGCTGCCAATCGGCCCTCCGCGGAAATTCGTGTCCCTCGTCCACCCGAGTTGCCGCCCGTTCTGCCCTTGCGTTGTCCCGGAAGTGTAGCCCGCTCCCACCGCCCCGACCATCGCGATGAGACGCAGCAAGGCAAGGCGTTCCCCTTTCGGAAAAGGAGAACCAGGAAAGCTTCTGCCATTTTGAGGACTCCGCGCCCGTGCCCCGCGCGGAGCCCAAGGGGGAAAAGTCCTTAATTTGCTTCTTTTTCCGGAAGGCAAAGAGAAGTCCTTACCCTACCCCTTGCCAGAGCCCCGCCGTGCCCTCAGGCCGGCAGCACGACGCTGGCCCGCACCCCTCCCGATGGCCGGTTGGCGAGCGTCACGTCGCCGCCATGGGCCCGCAGGATATTGCGGGCGATCGGCAGTCCGAGGCCGGAGCCGCCCGTTTCGCGATTGCGGCTGCTTTCGATGCGATGGAAGGGCTGGAAAACGGCCTCCAGCTCGCTTTCGGGAATCCCCGGCCCGCCGTCCTCGATCTGCAGGCGCAGCAGGCCGCCCCGCGGCTTTTCCAGCCGCACCCGCGCTCCGCCGCCGTAAAGCAGGGCGTTGCGCACCAGGTTGGCGAGGGCCCGCTTCATCGCCAGCGACCGCACCCGCACCGTCAGATGCGCCGGGCCCTCGAAGCTGAGCGCCTCGGCCCCCTCGGGATAGGCATCGGCCAGCTCGTCAAGCACCGTGCGCACCAGCTCGGGCAGATCGACCGGCGCCACCGGCTCGTCGGCCGCGACGTCGCGCCCGAAGGCCAGGGTCGCCGTCACCATGGTCTCCAGCTCGTCGAGGTCGGTCAGCATCTTGCTGCGCAGCTCCTCGTCCTCGAGGAACTCGGCGCGCAGCTTGAGGCGGGTGATGGGGGTGCGCAGATCGTGGCCGATCGCCGTCAGCATGAAGGTGCGATCCTGCACGAAGCGGCGGATGCGCTGGGCCATCGTGTTGAAAGCCCGCGCGGCGGTGGCGATCTCCTGGGGGCCGCTTTCGGGCAGGGGCGGGGCATTGACGTCGCGCCCCAGGGCGTCGGCCGCCGCCGCCAGGGTGCGCACCGGGGCGATCAGGCGGCGCACCGCCCACCAGATCAGCCCCGCCGCCGCCACCGACATCATCAGGAAGGCGGACAGGAAGTTGAGCGAATGCCACGGCCGCGGCGGCGACATGTCGAGGGTGACATCGAGCCAGCTCTCGTCGGGCAGGCGCAGGCCGGCGGAAAGGCGCCCCGCCTCCGCGCCGCCGCGCAGCAGGATCTCGCGCGGGCGCTGGGCCACCTGGATCGGCACCAGCAGCATGGCCCCGCGAAACTGGCGCTGGGTGGCGGGGTCCATCGGCGGCAGCGACTCCGCAGGAGGGGCCACGGTCAGCCGGGCATGAGCGCCGTCGCGCAGGTCGAATTCGCCCACCACCGCCGCCCGGTTCTCGGGCGAGGCCATCACCACGCTGCGATACATGGCGATCACCCGCATCGCCGCGTCGCGGTTCTGGGACATGCGCAGGACGTCGAGGCGGTCGAGGGCGTGGATCGTCAGTCCCGCCGTCTGCACCAGGACGAGCCCCACCAGCAGCACCAGGGCCGTGCGTCCCGCCAGGCTTCGCAGAGGGGCCAGTGTTTGCACGGAAGCGAGGCCACGCAGGAAGGCGCGGCGCAGCAGGGCGGACAGGCGGCTCACCCGTCCGCCGCTCCCGCGCCGGTCATGCCCGCTCCACCTCGGCGGCCAGCACATAGCCGCCGCCGCGGACCGTCTTGATGAGCTGGGCCTGGCGCCCGTTGTCATCGAGCTTGCGGCGCAGGCGGCTCACCGCCACGTCGATCGCCCGGTCGAAGGGGCCGGCCTGGCGCCCGCGCAGCAGGTCGAGCAGCATGTCGCGCGTGAGAACCCGGTTGGCGCGCTCCACCAGCGCCACCAGCAGGTCGTATTCCCCCCCGGTCAGCGGCACCTCCACGTCCTCCTCGTTGAGCAGGCGGCGGCGGGCGAGTTCCAGAGTCCAGCCGGCGAAGCGCAGCAGGCGCGGGCCGGCATCCGCATGCTTCTCGGTGGGGTCGCCGACCCGGCGCAGCACCGCCCGCATCCGGGCCAGCAGCTCGCGCGGATTGAAGGGCTTGGGCAGATAGTCGTCGGCCCCCAGCTCCAGGCCGGCGATGCGGTCGCTCTCCTCGCCCATGGCCGTCAGCATGACGATGGGCACCTCGGAGAAGCCGCGCAGCCAGCGCGCGAAGTCCAGGCCGCTCTCGCCGGGCAGCATCAGGTCGAGGACGATCAGCTGGAAGTGCCCGAGCGGCCAGACGCGGCGGGCCTCGCGGGCGTCGCGGACGGCGGTGACGCGGAAACGGTTGCGTTCGAGAAACCGCGCCAGCAGCTCGCGCGTCTCGCGGTCATCGTCCACCACCAGGATATGCGGCATCACGCCGCCATTCACAGCAAGCTCCATGGCGGAGACTATAGCCTGCCACCGCGCCGGACCGCATCGGCGTGTTGCACTTATTTAAAGAGGAAATGGCCCGTCGCCGCGGCACCCGCCGACCCGCCTCAAGAAAGCACTGATTTACCAACGTGAATTATGCTGCTGCGTGTCCCTCAGCCGAGGCCACCGTGCGCATCGAAGGTTACCAGCCCAAGACGTTCCAGGAACGCGGCGTCGCCGCGCCGTTCACGACGCCCCAGCTGGTCCGCGCCCGCTTCCGCCTGTCCCCGGGGAAGACCCCCCCGGAACTCGATCTGGTGCTTCCCAACACGACGAGCGGGCGCGGCGCCTATGTCACCTCCTGGGAGGAGCGCTGCGCCTTCTGCCGGGCGACTCTCTACGACACATTTCTTGGCGACGGCCTGGCCAACAGCCCCGAACTCGCCCGGCTTTCCCCCGCGAGCGTGCGGCGCAAGGCGCTGGAGGTCGCCGCCCGGGGCTATGCCGGCGAGGAGGCCGCCCAGGCCGCGGCCCGCAGCCGCGAGGCCGATGCCCGCCGCTGCGCCAGGATCCGGGACCGCCTGGCCGCGACGCGGCCGGCCCCGTTGCCGGCGCATACGGAACGCCTGGTTTCCCTCCTGGCCGATCTCGACCCCACCCCGGGAGACATCGGCCCGATTCCCCGCCTCCTGGAGGCGGTCCAGTCCCTGGGGCTCGCTCTGGAGGAATGGGGGATCACCGCGGAGGCCGGCGACCCCATGAAGCCGGTCGCGCGGGGCCTCGCCGCGACGGCGACCGCGATCCACAGCGGCGCCACCCGCATACTGCACGCGCCCTTCGCCCTGTTCACCCAGCCGGAGAATTGGCTGCCCGCCTGGGTTGCGGACGCCTCCGCCCTCGAGGCGGAGCTGACGCGCCCCGCCTGGCTGCTCGACGGCTGGGACCGCCTCGTGCTGCTGCGGCGCTGCGCCGGCACGATCCGCCCGGAGCTGGTGCAGGAGCTGGCCGAGCTGCTGCCGGTGCTGCCCGACGAAGCCGACCTCTGGCTGGGGCTGCCCGCCGGCTCCTCCGCCCAGACGGCACGCTACGCCCCGGCGGCCATGGTCGAGGAAGACGCGACCTGGCAGATCGAACAGATCCTGCGCAACGAGCGTCTTTGGAGACTGGCAACATGAGTCCTCCCCCATGAGCCATCGGGCAGACCAGGAAGCCATGCAGGCCCTGCGGCGGGCACTGGCAAAGGCGGGCGACGGCCAGCTGGCCGTCGTGGTCGGCATCGTCGATCGGCTGGACAGCCGCTGGAATGCCTGGAATCTGCTCGCCCCGGTGCGCCAGCGCCTGGCCACGATGGACCTGCCCCGCCAGCTGCGGCTGGGCCGGCTGCTGTTTCTCCCGCTCGAGCCGCTGCTGGTGCCGGCCCGCGAATGGCGGCGCGGCGACATCGGCGTTCCGCGCACGGCGCTGGTCCCGCTGATCCGCCAGATCGAGCGCGGACTCGGCCCCATGGCCCAGCAGATCAACGCGCGACTCGAAGGGACCACCACCGACCAGACCGAGGCCGTCCACCGCGTGGGGAGCGCGCTGTGGCCCGCCGCCGCCCAGGTGCTGCAACGCACGCCGATCTCCGAGGAATGGGCCTCGGCAACCGGCCTGCCCCCCAGCGACCATACCCATATCGCCGGATGCGTCGCGGCCATTCTCTCCGAGGCCGTATGGCTCGGCGCCGCGGCCCTGCGCGGCGCCGAGGGAGAAAAAATCGACGACGCCGAGTTTCGCGCCTGGCAGGAAGCCGCCACGGCCCGCCATCCCGAGGCCGCGCAGCCGTTGACGGCAACGCTGCTGACCCGCTTCCCGCGGGCGGTCCGGGCCCTGGCCTCCACGCCGTCGCAGACGATCCCGGAAAGCCCCGGCATCGAGCAGATCATCGACTTCCTGCTGGCGCGGATGGACTCCGTCAGCGGCCCGGACAAGACGGCCTGCACCAACCGGACGCTGCAACGCCACGCCGCCCTGCTGGTCCAATTTCTGCCGGGCGGCCCCGGCTTCCGGATCAGCCGGCGCGCCCAGCTCGAGCAGCTGCGGCGCCAGCTGGCCGAGACCTGCGTGTCCCACTATGCCGAATCGCTCTCGCGCGCCCTGCTGGCTCCCGCCGTCGCGGAATCCAACAAGCGCCCCCTTGCCAGCCTGGAATCCGTGGCCCGCGATCTGCGCCGGCTGGAAATCGCCGGGCGCCGGCTGGGCAACGGCGAGGTCTACGAGCGCCTGGCGCGCCTGGCCGGCCAGGAGATCGCCGCGACGCCCCACGGGAACACGGTGGCGCGCGCCCGGCTGGCCGAGATCCTGGCCGGGCCGGAAACCGCACTGGCCGGTCTGGCCGCCCAGCGGGCCGCGACCTGACGCCATTCGCATACCATAGTATGCAATCCCCTTCCTCCCGGACAGGCGCGCAGGCACGACCGGAAGGGCGAAACCGCGCGCCTGCCGTGCCAGTTCCGCCGGCCCGGCGATCGTGACCATTGCCTCTCCGCCCGGCAGCGCGCTGAAATATGGCATGGGTTTTTCCTTGTCCCCGGGCGGCATCGCGCCTCCGGCCCCCGTCGTGCTGTTTCCGGCGACGGCGCCCCGGGTGCCCCTGCTGTTCGTTTCGGCGCATTCCGGACGCTTCTATCCGGAGTCCTTCCTGCAAGCCTCGCGGCTGGACCCGCAGACCCTGCGCTGCAGCGAGGACGGGCTGGTGGACGAGCTGTTCGCCCGGGCCCCGAGTCTCGGCGCCCCGCTGCTGACGGCAACCTTCCCGCGTGCGTTCTGCGACGCCAACCGGGCACCCTGGGAACTCGATCCGGACATGTTCGAGGACCCGCTGCCGCCCTGGGTGGACACGCTGAGCCCGCGGGTCCTGTCGGGGCTGGGCACGATCGCGCGGATCGTGGCCTCGGGAAAACCCATCTACCGCCGCAAGCTGCGCTTTGCCGAGGCGGAAAGGCGGGTGCGGGAGTACTGGGAACCGTTCCACGCGGCGCTGGGGGCGGCGCTGCAGGCAACGCAGGAAAAATTCGGCCGCTGCCTGCTGGTCGACTGCCACTCGATGCCTGCCGGATACGTCGCGCCGGCGAAATCGGCCGATTTCGTGCTGGGCGACGCCTACGGCCAGTCATGCCGGATCGAGACGACGCGGCTGGCGATGGAGGCGCTCCGGGGGATGGGGTACCGGGTGCATCGCAACGTGCCCTACGCGGGGGGCTATATCACCAGCCACTACGGGCGCCCCCGGGAGGGGATTCAGGCCCTTCAGATCGAAATCTCGCGCGGGCTCTATCTGGACGAGGTCAGCCGCGAGCCGCTCGGCAGCCGGGCTCGGCTGGAGGAGAACCTGACGCGGCTGATCGAGGCATTGGCCCGGCTTGTTGAAATGGACGAGTTTTAACAAACATGTAAAATTCCCTAAAAAAATGGCGGCACCTGAGAGGCGCCGCCAAGTTTAGGGAGGAAACGTCCAAGAAAGTAGTTCGATGTCTCCACCGGACTACGACGAGGAAGATAGGTATCGGTTTCACCTTCCGCAAGGCCTATCTTCCCAGATGCATTGCCTGGCAGACGACCCTGCAATGCTTTCTGGGCCTAGGCGCGCCCCGGGAAGCCGGTGCCCCCCCCGGGCCAAGCTGGGCCCGGCTGGGCCGGGCCGGCCGCTTTGAGGAAGCATTAAACTTCTGCCCGCTAAAGTACAGGGCATGCGCACTGTCCCGCTCACCTCTGTGCTTGCCTGCCTGCTTGCCTGCGTGGCCAGCCACGCCCGGGCGGATATTCCGGCGGCCCCCTCCAGCCTGCCGCCGGGGCAGCAGTGCCGCGCGGCCATCCGGGCCGCCGAACGGGCCCAGGCCATTCCCGATCATCTGATGGCTGCCATCGGCGTGGTCGAGAGCGGTCGCCGCGGGACCGACGGCAAGGTCAGCCCCTGGCCATGGAGCATCAACGCCGCGGGAACCGACTACATCTACGATACCAAGCCGGCCGCGGTTGCCGCCGTCCGGGCCCTGCAGGCAAAGGGCGTGCGCTCGATCGACGTCGGTTGCATGCAGGTCAACCTGATGCATCACCCCAACGCCTTCACCAGCCTCGACCAGGCGTTCGATCCCGTCGAAAACGCCCGCTACGCGGCCCGCTTCCTGGTCCAGCTCAAGGCCCAGACCGGCAGCTGGGAGCAGGCCACCGCCTGGTATCATTCGGCCACCCCCGCCCTCGGGGGGCCCTATCAGCAAAAGGTCATGGCGCAGTGGCCGCGCGAGCGGCAGCGCGGATATGGCGACCTGCCGACCAGCCTGGCCAGCAATTCCTCCGCCGGCGGCCTGCCCATGGCGGGAAGTGGCCTGCACGGCGGCGGCTACATGCTGACGAACCACGCCGAGAGCGCCCGGATCCTGCCGGGGAATGCCTCCGGGCGTAATCTGGCCGCCTATCGTGCCGCCCCCATTCCGGTCGCCGGCCGGGGGATCACCCGCGCCCCGATGTAACCGGCCGGACGCCGCGGCAAGGGCAGCGTGCTTCTTCCGAAAAAGCGAGTCTCAGAAAAACTTTCCGCGGCGAGGCACTGCGCCTGCATCGGCCGCGGCCCCAAAGGGGAAAAGTCCTTTTTCCTTCAGGAAAAAGAAGACCTTCCCTCCCAGACAAAACCAGCCCCGCGGACCGGGGCGTCAGCCGGCGAGGGTCGTCCGCACCCCGTCCCCGGTCGGCTGCACAAACAGCACGCACCCGCCGGCCTCGGCCGAGACGAGCACCACATCCCCGCCGGCGAGCATGTCGCCGGCCGGGTCGAAGAATCCGGGGGCCGCGATTTCTCCCAGGGGAAGCTCCCCGCCGCGATAATGCCAAAGCGTGAAGCCCCGGGCATAGGTCAGGACCGACAGATTGCGGACGACAAAGCCCATGGGGACCTCCGGGCAGGCAGGCACCGCCTCCGGGAGGGCGCGGCGCCGGGGTTGAGAGAAAGCCGCAGCCGGGATCGGGCCGCGCGGAACATGGGGAAACATCTCCCGGACCCTCCTTTGCGGGAGGCAATAGAACAAAACAGGAACGTTTATCAGCCCTTTTCTTCGCATTTGCAAGCTCCTATGCACTTTTTCCTATTTCTTTTCCCTCGATTCGCTTTCACAGTGTATTGACGCTCTTCCATCGCACTCGAGTCGGCGTCCCCGGGCAGGGGATGCGGGAACCTGGAATGAAACACGAAGATATCTGGCGTGCTCTCGACACTCTTGCTGCGGAGTACGGGCTGTCGGCTTCCGGGCTGGCGCGTCGCTCCGGCTTGGACCCGACCACCTTCAACCCCTCCAAGCGGCACATGCCCGACGGACGGGCCCGTTGGCCGTCCACCGAAAGCATCTCCAAGGTCCTGAACGCCACCGGGGCGACGCTGGAGGCCTTCACCGCCCTGGTCACCGGCGCCCGCGCCGTCCCGGCAGGGAGCAGGGGCACCCCGCCGGCCGGCCGGCGGGTTCCCCTGATCGGGCTGGCCCAGGCCGGAGTGGACGGTTTCTTCGACGATGCCGGCTATCCCGTGGGAGGCTCCTGGGACGAGGTCTCCCTGCCGGATATCGCCGATCCCAATGCCTATGCGCTCGAAATCAGCGGCGATTCGATGGAGCCGGTCTTTCGCGACGGCGACCAGGTCGTCGTCTCGCCGGCCGCTCCGGTCCGCCGCGGGGACCGGGTCGTGGTGCGCACGGTGGAGGGGGAGGTCATGGCCAAGCAGCTGGCCCGTCGCTCGGCGCGGCGCATCGATCTGCGCAGCCTCAACCCGGCCCACCCGGACCGCAGCCTGGAGATCGCAACCGTGGCGTGGGTGCATCGCATCGTCTGGGCGAGCCAATAGGCCCCCGGCGGCCCCGCCGCGCCGTCACCATCGCGCTACGGCCATCAGGAGAGGAACCCCGCCCCGTTTCCGGGAGATGCGGGCGAAGCTTCTTGCCTATTTTTAAGATTTTTTTCTTGGGCTTTCTGAAGTCTCGCCAGACTCTCCTGCGAACATCATGGTTTTAAAAGATATCCCGGAACAAGAGTCCCAGGATCGCGATGGCATCGCCGTGCAGAATGCCCTGATTCAGCCACATCCTTCCCGTTTGATCTCCTTGAAACGGCAGATGGGGGGTTGATCATTTACGCTTTCGCTGTCTCAATGCGCGCCGTTTTATGCGGATCTTTGCCTCCAAGCCGGAAAGGGGCCGTTCGGTTCTGGGCCCGGTCGAATGTTGAAGGGGGGGCGCCACTGAATGGGATTAGCGAGATGATGCGTCGAGCCAGAGGAGCTCTTTCGAGCGTAGTTGTTTCAGTTTTGCTCATGGTACCCAGCCTCGCGACAACAGCGCATGCCACCGAGACGACCAGCCATCATTCCTCCGTCGAGCAGCACAAGCAGCCTGCTCACCGTGCCAGCCGGGCCAAGAACGTCCATCGGGTGAGCAAGGCTCCCGCGGTGGTCCATGTGCGCCATCACAGTGACGTACGCCACGCCATGTACCTGGCCGACCCCTCCGGGGAGGCCGGCGGGCCGGCCCAGGTCGGGCTCGCCTCCTGGTACGGCGGACACCGCTGGGAAGGCGGCAGCCGCACGAGCAGCGGGATGGTCTACAATCCGGAGGCCCTGACCGCGGCCCATGCGACCCTCCCCATGGGGACGCGGGTGCGCGTGACGTTGGTCGGCAGCAACCGGGAAGTCATCGTCACCATCAACGACCGTCCGGGGACTCGGACCCGCGTCATCGACCTCTCCCGCGCCGCGGCCCGGGAGCTCGGAATCCTGTCGCGGGGCGTGGCCATGGTCAGCCTCACGCCGCTCTGATACCACGCAGCCTTGAGTCTGGTCGGCATGAGACGTCCTCTCGCCCTGCTGGCCGCCAGCCTGCTGCTTTCCGCCTGCCAGCTGACCCAGCAGACCCGCTACGTCGGCAAGATCGCGAATTGCGCAGGCGGCGCCGAGAGCCCGGCCACGCTCGTGGTCGTGGAGCGGCAGTTCAGCTTCGCTCCCACCGACGGCACGCTCATCCTCTCCGGGGATGTGGCGGACGATGGCCATTTTGCCGCCAGCCCGCCGTCCCCTCGGCGCGAATCCTCCAGGCGAGGCCCGGGCGACGCGCCCTTCCAGCCCCAGCGCGTCGCGGGGCGGATCTCCGGGGAATCGGCCGTGGGCACCTATCAATCCGCGCGTTGCACGGTGCCGTTCCGTCTGGAGCGCGTTCCCTCCCGGCTTCTTCCCTGACGGGGACGGATTCCCCGTTTTCCGTCAGAAAAATTGCTGTATATTCGTTAGAATAATTCACGAAAGCCGACCATGACCACCCCCACCCCACTCGCCACCCAGTTGGGAATGCGCATCCGCTCCCTGAGGCTGGCCTGCGGCATGACGCAGGACGAGCTGGCGCGGGAAGTCGGGGTCACCCGCAGCGCCGTCGCCCAGTGGGAAACCGGGCGGGCCGGGCAGATCGGGAGCAACCTGGCCCGCATCGCCCGGGTGCTCTCCACCTCGGCGGAATTCCTGCTGAGCGGCGAGCAGGACACCCCGCCCTCCGCCTCGCTCCTGGCCACCGACGAACAGTCCCTGCTGCGGGCCTACCGCGACTGTCCCGCCGAGGATCGCGCCCTGCTGCTGCGCACCGCCGTGCGCCTGGCCCGCGCCGCCCGCAGAGCCTCCTGACGCCGCCTCCTCAGCAGCGGGAAGGCAGGAACGCGAGCTGGCTCAGCGAGCCTTTCAGGAGGAAATCGCCGAAATCCATGCCGAGGTCATCGGCCACCCCGTTTTCCCAGTAGCGCATCGACACCTCGTAGTCGGGCTGCAGGCTTGCGGCGTCGCGATCGAAGAACGCCACATGCACCCGTCCGCTGGGCAGGGCGGCGAGCGCGGGCCATTTCCCGGCAGGGGACTTCCCCCAGGAGAGGACCACCACCGAGGTATCCTGCCCGCCCTTGTCCCCGGTCCCGTCGAAGAGCGGCACGCCCAGGAACTTCTTGCCTGCCTTGGCGGCCTGGAGGATGGCCGCGGTATGCTTCATGGGGAAGAGGGTCCCGGCCGGCAGCGGTCGGACCGCGCGCTCGGGAAGGGTATAATGGACCTCGCCCGGGCCTCCGGTTTTCTCCAGGGAAGCCGAGCCGGCCACCTCGCTCGTCACGGCCCCCTCAGTCGTCTGCCGCATCCGGAAGCGCATCGACAGGCCGTTCTTGGCCTCCCAGGTGGTGTAGTCGGAAACCATCTGGATGTCCTGGCCATCCCGGTTGGTCACGGTCATCTGCAGGCGCTGCCGGCTCGCCCATCCGTCGCAGGCGTCGATGACCTCGTAGGTCATCGTGCCGGTGACGCCCGAGATTCCCGCCCCGCGGATCTGTGCCGGGGTCAGGTCGTAGGTCGCCCGATGAGCCACCAGCGGCACGGGGGGCTCTGCCGCGAGAGCCGGTGCGACGACCGGGGCGACCAGGAAGGTCACGAACGCGAAAAGGACCAGCCGATGCATTCCGTCACCCCATGTTTTCCGCGCCGGAGCCCGGCACCCGCGCCGTCCCGGCCCCATGCCGGGGCCGGCGTGCCGCTCAGTGTTCCTTGGCCTTGGGCGGCAGGTCGATGCGCAAGGCCAATTCCTTCAGGCGGGCCGCGCTCACGGGAGCCGGCGCCCCCATCAGCAGATCCTCGCCGCCCTGGTTGAGCGGGAAAAGGATCACCTCGCGGATATTCGGCTCGTCGGCCAGCAGCATCACCATGCGGTCGATTCCCGGGGCGGCGCCGCCATGCGGGGGCGCCCCGTAGCGGAAGGCGTTCAGCATCCCGCCGAACCGCGCCTCCACCTCCTCGGCCTTGTAGCCGGCGATCTCGAAGGCCTTGACCATGATGTCCGGCCGGTGGTTGCGGATGGCCCCGGAGGACAGCTCGATGCCGTTGCACACGATATCGTACTGGTAGGCCTTGATGCTCAGCGGGTCCCGGCTGTTCAGCGCCTCGAGGCCGCCCTCGGGCATGCTGAACGGGTTGTGCCCGAAGTCGATCCGCCCGGTCTCCTCGTTGATCTCGTACATCGGGAAGTCGGTGATCCAGCAGAACTCGAACTTCCCGCCGTCGATCAGCCCGAGATCCTCACCGAGCCTGGTGCGCACGGTGCCGGCGAACTTCGGCGCCTCGTCCTTCTTGCCGGCCACGAAGAACACGGCATCGCCGACCTGGGCGCCGCAGGCCGCGCGGATCGCCTCGGCGCGGTCGGCCTCGAGGTTCTTGGCGATCGGCCCCTTCGGCCCCTCGGTGTCGTAGACGATATAGCCCAGCCCCCCGGCGCCCTGCTCGCGCGCCCAGTCGTTGAGCTTGTCGAAGAAGCTGCGGGGGTTCTTCGCCGTCCCCGGCGCCGGAATCGCGCGGACCACCCCGCCGGAGGCGGCGATGCGGGCGAACAGGCCGAAGCCGCCGCCGGCGAACTGCGCGGTGACATCGGTGATGCGCAGCGGGTTGCGCAGGTCCGGCTTGTCGGAACCGTAGACCAGCAGCGCCTCGTCATAGGGGATGCGCCGGAAGGGCGGCTTGGTCACGCCGCGCCCGTTGGCGAACTCCTCGAACACCCCGGCGATGACGGGCTCGATGGTGTTGAACACGTCCTCCTGGGTGACGTAGCTCATCTCGAAGTCGAGCTGGTAGAACTCGCCGGGGGAGCGGTCGGCCCGGCTGGCCTCGTCGCGGAAGCAGGGGGCGATCTGGAAGTAGCGATCGAACCCGGCCACCATCAGCAGCTGCTTGAACTGCTGCGGCGCCTGCGGCAGGGCGTAGAACTTGCCCGGATGCAGCCGCGCGGGAACCAGGAAGTCGCGGGCGCCCTCCGGCGAGGAGGCCGTCAGGATGGGGGTCTGGAACTCCATGAACCCGGCCTCGATCATGCGCCGGCGCACGGAGGCGATCACCTGGGCGCGCAGGATCATGTTGCGGTGGACCTTGTCGCGCCGCAGGTCGATGAAGCGGTACTTCAGGCGGATGTCGTCGGGGTATTTTTCCTCGCCGGCCACCTGCATCGGCAGCACGTCGGCCGCCGATTCCACCACCATCTCGGTGGCCCGCAGCTCGATCCCGCCGGTGTGCAGGTTGGGGTTGATGGTGCCTTCCTCGCGCGGGGCGACCTTGCCGGTCACCGTGATCACGCTCTCCGGCCGCACCTTCTCGGCCGTCGCGAAAGCCGGCGACCCGGCGGGAAAGACGATCTGCGTCAGCCCGTAATGGTCCCGCAGGTCGATGAACAGCAGCCCGCCATGGTCTCGCTTGCTGTGCACCCATCCGGAAAGACGGGCGGTAATGCCGGCATCGCTGGCGCGCAGCGCGTCACAAGTATGAGTCCGATAGGGGTGCATGGAAGGCTTGTCCCGCGGTTTACGTGAGGGCCGGCAGACAACCGCCCGCCCCCCGCGATGTCAAGCGCTCCCGCCGTACCC
>CALNAL010000333.1 GCA_937874445.1 uncultured Acetobacteraceae bacterium
CGCATAGGCCGTTCCGGGGACGACCGTGTAGATTCCTTCGAAATATCCCGCCCCGCCGCCGCAGCCCGGCATGTCGGCGTTGCCGTAGATGAACGCCGCCGAGCCGCCGCCGCCGCCCACGCCGCGCAGCTTGATGCGCGTGACCCCCGTCGGCACCGTCCACGTCGTGCTGGCGGTGAGCACCGCCATGTGGGCGAAGCCGGGGGCCAGGTCGGGCAGCTTGTAGCGCAGCACCGAGGTTCCCACCGCCGCCGAAATGCTCGCCGGCGTGATGGTGGCCTGCCCGGAGGCCAGAGTCACGACGGCAAGGGGGACGTATCCCGGGTCCGCGCCCGGCGTGGTCTGCGTGCCGGTCGCGGCCGGGGGTCCCGCCTTGGCCGCCGCGACGACGGACACGGTCCGCCGCGTCGGCTGCGTCAGGCCGCTGTTGTTGGCGCCGCCCCACGGCACGGAAGGGTTGGCCGCGTTCATGTAGGGCAGCAGCGTCGCCTCGGCATCCGCCGCGGCCATGCCGGCCTGGATCAGGATATTGACGCTCTGGCCGGAGGTGGCGGGCGCCGTGAACGGCCCCAGCGTGGTGGCGGCCACCAGCAGGGCCTGCTGCACCAGCGGACGGCTGTCCGCCGCGAGGCTGCTGAAGGCGCCGCCATCGACGACGCCTAGGGCGTAGAGGCTTCCCGGCCCGACGGAGACGCTCAGGCTGGCGGGGCTGGTGGGCGCCACGTCCAGCCCGTCGATGACGACGTTGGTGCCCAGCACGGCGCGCGCCAGCATGCCCAGGCCGATCATGGCGTCCACCTGCGGGCGCAGAACGTCGGTCGCCAGGGGCACCTGCCCCGGATAGATGATGCTTCGATCCATGATCCCTCAGCTTGTGATGCGCAGGCCGACGGTGGCCCCGCAGGGCGCCATGTCGGTTGCCGTGGCGGTGATGTCGGAAGAGGCGGCAGTGCCGGCCGCCGTGGTCACGAAGACCTGCATCGGCTGCAGCGTGCCCCAGGTGCCGGCCTGATCGTAGCCGATCGCCACCAGGCCGCCGTTCCAGGTGCCGCAGTCGGCCGGGCGCGCGCCCTCGATGAGGGTCGGCGCGGTCCCCGTCAGCGCGGTCAGCTCGGCGCTGAGCCCCGCCCGCGTGCCGCCCTGGCGCAGGATGCGGCGCAGGATCGCCACCCGGAAGGAGGCATCCGAAAGGCCGCCCCTCTCCAGGGCCGTGCCGAAGAAATCCCGTGCCACCATGTCGAGAAACACGCCCGAGGCCGTGCCGATCCGCGCCTGCTGGCGCACGAACATCAGCAGCGCGTAGAGCGCGGCCCACACGCTGGCGATGCCCGAGAGAACCCCCGTCAACACCGGGGCGGTATCGGGAAACCAGCGCGCCGGCAGCACGGTCATCATTCTGTTGACGAAATCAGCCGGACTGCCGGTCTCCGCCTTTTCGAGAGGAGACGCGCCGGCGATGAATTCATCGGCGTCCGAGGCGAGCTTGACCATTTCAGAACCCGCTGCACTGGAAGACGGCCTGGTCGCCGCTGGCGGCCGTCGCGGTGAAGGTGGCGGTGGTCGTGGTATAGGCGATCTGCTTGAGCGTATCGGCCGGGGTGGTCATGTCCTGCGCATGGCAGGCCCAGCCGTTGGGCGCCGCGCCGGCGAAGGTCAGGACCACCGTTCCCGCCGAGCAGGCGGCCGAAAACTTGAAGGAGCCGGCTGTGTTTCCGCCGATCTGCGTCCCGGCCGCGCAGCTGCCCGAGAGCGTCGGCGCCGCCCCGGTGGCGATCACGCCGGGGGCCATGAGCGGCACCCCCAGCGTCGCCGTCCCCCCGACCCACAGGGTGCCGCCGACGGAGGCCGCGCCCGAGATGGCCTGCGCCCCCGCACTCAGCAGGCCCGGCGTATAGACGCCGCCCGTTCCTTTCGGAATGAGATTGATTCCGATATTGGCATCCGCCCCCGCGGCCATGATCTGCGGCGAGGCGCCCGCCACCACCGGCTGGACGAGGAGGCCGTTGACCGCGCCGATCTGCGACTGGACCTCGAAGCCGACCGTGGCGGCCCCGGGGTTGAGGAACAGCGTGCCCCCGTCCTGGAACTGCAACGACATCGCGTTGGCCGCGCTGGAGACCGTGCTCGTGATGTTCGGGCCGGCCACGTCCGCGGCATCGTGCCACTGCAACAGGGCGCCCTTCGGCAGGCGCATCGCGTAGCTGAAGCCGTTGTAGTCGGTCAGCGCGTTCGCACCGAAGAGGATGCCCGTCTGGAAGCGCGCGCCGTTGTCCTTGATGCCGAGCGCGAAGGAGGCATCGACCGCGGAGGCATGCCCGCCGCCGGAGGCGATCCACAGCCCCGCCGTCGTCCCCGAGGCCAGGGTGTTCGTGCCGTTGGAAAGCGGCGCGCCGGGAGTGGAAAGCGCCGGCGCCAGGCCGGAGAGGTTGGAGGCGTCGATCTCCCGCCCGAACGAAAGTCCGTAGGCCCCGGGCAGGGTTTCCGTCTCGTCGTATCCGCCGTAGACGGTGACGTGCCGCGCGCTCGTGGCGAAGACGTCGTCGTTGATGGCGATCGCGGTGACGCCGATGGTGGTCTCCAGCGAGCCGTAGGAGCTGGCCAGATCGGAGGCCCGCGACGCGCCGGCGAGGCCGATCTTGCCCGAATTCGAGAGGGTCCTGGTCTGGGCCGCCACGGCAGGCCACGGCAGTCCTGCGGCGGTGTAGCCGGTCAGCCAGTCCGCCCCGATCGATGCCGGCCCGGCAATGACCGGGGACACGGCATCGGCCTTGCTGGCCCACTGCGCATTCCATTGCGCGGCGGTGGGCACCTGGCCGGCCGTCCACCCCGGCGCTGTCTGCGCAAAAGACGTCGAGCAGAGCAGGGAGAACGCGAAGGAAATGGAGATAATGCGCATCAGGACACCGTGACCGATGAGGTTGTGGCGCGGATCACCTCGAGGGAGGTCGCGGCGAGGTCGGCCGTGCTCCCGTTGAGCAGCACCGCGGAGACATTCTGCACGCCCGCCGAGGCCCCGAAGGCCGCCGCGGCGATGCGGTAGTAGGGCAGGCTCACGCCCAGCCCGAGCCCGTTGACCATGTTGACGACGGCCGTCTGCACCGCCGCCCTGACCGTGCCCGCGGCATAGCCGCCGGCGACCGTCACGTTCAGGGTGATGGCGGCCGTCACCAGCGTCGGGCCATAGACCGCAAAGCGCGTGCCGACGGCACGGTAGGTCTCGATGGCATTGCCCACGCTGGCCAGCAGCGACGCGGGCGGATCGCCCGAGCCGTCGTCCACCACCACGAAGAAGAATCCGTCGTCGGCGGTTCCATCGGGGTCCTGGTTCTCGGTGATGGTGTAGGCCAGTCCCGACTGCACATCGGCGATGGCCGAGCCGATGGCCGCCGTGGTCGAGCGCGACAGGCCCGAGATCCAGGACTGGAAGCGCGCGCGGAAGGCCGCGTCGGTTTCGGCCGCCTCGCCATTGGTCAGCGCCGCCCCGTTGGTCACCGCGTCCATGGAGATGGCAGATGCGATCAACGAAATCGCGCCGGCCGTCACGTTGCCTTGCGTTCCGGTCACACTGCATTGCACCGCCACCGTGGCCGAGGACGTCCCCGCCGGCAGCAGATAGCCGCCCTGGCTCGCGCTCCACAGCGCGTTGGCATCGTCCTCGACGACGACGAAAGTCACGGTGCCGTCAGCGGTCTTGAGGTTTGTCCCGGCCGGGATCAGCGCCGAGGCCGTCGCGGTGTAGCGCGAGAAGGTCACGCTGCCGGTCGCCGCGATGCCGGCCAGGCGCGCCAGTCCGAAATCGGCCATCCAGGAATCGAGATCCTCGCCTGTCGAGGTGGCGGCGCGCGTCATGGCGAGCACCTTGAGGATCAGCCACTGCATCCACAGGCCGACCGAGGCGGAGGCCTCCAGGATCGCCCGCAGGACAGAACCCACGGTGAGATCGAGCAGCTGCGAACAGGCCGACTGCATGGCCGCCGCGCCGTTGGTCACCATGGTGTTGAACGAAAGGAGGTTGAGGGCCATCAGCTCATTTCCACAGGGACAGTGAGGGATTGCGTCTCGCCCGTGTCGGCATCGGCATAGCGGACGTAGGCATAGACCGAGCCGCCGGCATCGCCGCTCACGGAAACGCTCGGCGCCGGAGAGCGGGCGACGGCGCCCTCCTGGAGCATCTGCGCGCGGATCACCGCCTTGATCCGCTCGGGGTTGGCGACCCGGCCGATGGCCTGCGGCAGCCCGGCCCCGTAGCCGAGTTGCCAGATGTAGCCTCCGGCATTGGTCAACAGGCGGCGCAGGACACGCTCCAGGCCGAGCTGGGCGCCCGCGGAAAGGGCGAGGTCGCCCGTCGGCCCGACCGCGAGATCGGAACCGAAGGTGTGCTGGATATCGGGCATCAGGATACCGGATTGCTGGTGGTGTTGGTGGCCGCCTCGGCATCGCCGCGGCTGTCGGCGGGCTGGGTGTGGGTGTGGGCGTTGTAGGCATCGCGCAGGGTTGCCAGGCTGCCGTGCGCGAGCTTGCGGTCGGTGACATCCTCGGTCGCGCGGATGTTCTGCTGGCCGATGATGTCGCCGGAGACGGTCAGCTTCCCGTCGATGTTGGTGTCGCCGTGGATGAAAAACGTGCCGTCCGCACAGAGGCGGATGTAGCTGCCGCCTTTGCCGAGGATGGCCGCCTCGCCCGGCTGGAGGCCCGAGGTGCCCCCAGCAATCGCCCCCGCCATGCCGGGAACCGGATCGGTATCGGAATGGGCGAACCCCACCACGACGGCGTGCTCCGCCTCGGCGTTGTCGGCGGAGAGATAGGCCATCTGCCCGACCACGGGGACGGAAAGCATCGTTGCCCCCGCTCCGGCGCCAAGCTGCGCGATGGGCAGCCAGCCGGAGAGTACGTCCTCCGGCTGCACCCGCACCCGCACGCGCATGCGCGCCGGATCGACCGCCGCGACGAGGCCCCAGCGCGGAACGCCCCGCGTCTGGGCAACACGTTCCGCGACCCGCGCGATGGCGGCCGTCAAGGAATCAGCCATGCTCACTCCGATGCTGCATCGTCGCTGGACGGGCTGTGGTTCTTCGCCATCACGTCCATGCTGAAGCCGGTGTCGAACGAGACGTTCTTGGTGATGGAATCGATGTAGTAGACCTGGTCGAAGTCCGTCCCGGTGCCGTCGAGGCGCACCATCACGCGCGGATCGAGCCGCATCTCGCCGGGCGCGGAAAAGGCGATGCTGCGCTCGTGCTTGACGATGTTGTTGAGCAGCCTGTTTGCCATCGTCTGGCACTGGTCCTGCGTCAGGTTGGCCCTGACGTAGGTGTAGCGGGTCTGACGCAGCCTCACGGTGCCATGCTCGCCGCCGATGGAGGTATCCCGCGCAGCCGCTCCGAACGAGGCGAAGGCAGAAACCGTCTGCCCGCTCCGGCTGTCGAAGCTGCGGACCACGACGGTCACGGGCTTTGCCAGAGCGAAACGCCGGATCATCCGCAGGTCGTGGATGTTGCCCTCGGGAGTGACCTGGACGGAATCGGCAGGACGGAAGCGCGCCACCCACGGCGGTGAATTCGGATCGATAGCGGGATGGAAATGCAGCGTCCTGCCCTGCATGTAGAGGTCGAAGCCCTCCATCTCGGCGATGCGGACCAGCAGGTCCCATTCCGTCGTCTCCGAGGCGCTCTGCGCGCGCGTCTGGCGGGTATGGTCTCCCCAGTAGCGGCCGATCGGGGCGGTGGTGGGCGTGACATCGGCGCTCAGCGCGTGCCGCCCGGCGACCTCGGCCACCACCTCGGAGGCCGAACGGTTCTGGAAGGTCTCGGCGGTCCGCTGGTCGATCATCAGCGCGGCGAGGTCGCGTCCCTGCGCCTCCACCCGCGTCATCGCGGCGGAAAAGCTGTGCGTATCGACGCATCCGGTGCCGATCCGTGTCCACACCAGCGCCGCACCCGGCAGCTCCACGCCGGCCCAGAAGTCGATCGTCATGCCGTTGTCGCGGGCATCCCACCATTTCGCGCTGGTGGCCTTGTCGGCGTTGGTCGCGAAGATGGCGGAGAAGGTGGCCGGCGTGTAGTGGGTCGATTCCGTCCACGAGAAACCGCAAAGCCCCGGCAGCGGCCTGCCGTCGCACACCGCGCGCGCGTGGATCCGCCGCAGCGCGGGCGTGACCGTCGGGTTGTTGATCGCCATCAGAAAACCCTGTTGTCGCCTGCAGGAATGCCATCGGAGGTGGCCAGGATCGGGTCGGGAATCTTCAGCGTGACCAGGCCGGAAAGCATCGGGTCGGAAAGGCCGGAAGCCTGCGCCACGCGATACCACTGCGTCGCGTCCCCGAGCCTCTTGGCGGCGACGGAGAACAGGTTGCCGCCCGCCGTCGTCAGGCGCGTGCCGATGCCGCCACCGACCAGCTGCACCGGAGGCGCGGGCGTCTCGAAGGTCGCCACCGCATCGGTCGCGCCCAGAGTGGTGGTGAGGTTGGTCACGATCCGGCCGAGGAACGATTGAACGCCCACGGCCCCGGCCTGCGCGGCGGATTGCGCGATGGCCACCTCCAGGTTCCCCGCCGCCGCGGCGGCATCCGCCGAGCCCAGCAGGGCCCCCGCGTCGCCGGCGCCGGCGGTTGCCACGTTGATTGCCGCCAGTGCCGTCTCGGCCGCCCCCTGGGCATTCTGTGCGGCCGTCTGCGTCACGCCCACCGCCGCCTGCACCTGGTCGCTGCCGCCGTCGCCCGCCGCCACGGCGGGAAGCCCCTGCACGGTCGTCTGCGCGTCATCCAGTCCGTCGGAGACGGCCTCGCCGAGGGATGCCAGGGCGAGGAGCGGGCTGAAGACGCTCTCGGCCCAGTTGAGCGCTCCCACGATCTCCTGGAGCAGCGAGGTCGGCTGAGTGGCCGGGTCGTCGGTTGCGTCGACGAGCACCTCGCAGCGGATCGCGTAGCGCGTGCGGAACGCCTGGTCCTCGGCGCGGAACTCCTTGACGACGACAGCAAAAAGATGAGAGCCCCACTGGAGATAGACAGGCCATCCTTCGACCCGCATCTGGTCGATCTGCCAGGCCCGCTCCTCGCGGTCGGCGCCCATGAGATAGCCCGACCACTGGATGGGGGCATCGTCGCGGCCGACCGCATCGATGACGCGCTTGCCGCCGGGCATCCGGTGCACGACGGTCTGCTGCCGTCCGCCCCAGAAGACCGTCTCGGGGACTTCCATCCCGCCGAACGTCACCTCGCCGAGGACGATCGGGCTCGCGTCGAGCCCGAGGATGTCGCCGACGGATTCCAGAATCCCGATGCCGCCGAGGATTGTGCCGCTCACGCGCCGCTCCCAATAAAATAGGGCCACCCGAAGGCGGCCCATGGAGTCACGAATTCCAGGAAAGTCAGGCAGCCGCCGCGGTTGCCTTGTGGCCTTGGCCGGGCGCACCCTCACCGGCGGAATAAAGTTGGAGCCGCCACCATGCTGTCCTTGGTAGGGAATTGGATAATCATCCCTTTCATCCTCGTCCTCGAGGTGTGGGCAGCCTCGGTCATGGCCTCCCGCAAGGGGCGCTCCAGGGGATGGGCGGTTCTCACGCTATTCTTCCAGCCGGCTCTTCTTGTTTTGTGGACGCTTCCGAGCAGAAAGATGCCCGCGCAGGCGGCTCTTAAAAAATGCCCTGCCTGCGGAAGAGATGTCTCATCGGAAGCCACCGCCTGCCCGCACTGCGGGCACCCGCAGACGACTTCGCGTCGAATCCGCCGAAAAGGATATTTCGTCGAGGCCGCCGGTCTCATTGTACTTCTCGGAGCTCTCGTGTTTTTCGTATTGGATGTTCTCAAAAATTATGAGGCTATCCTGCCGACTTGTGACAGCCAGACTGCCCAAAGCGACGCGAAGGAGACAATGGCCGACGGTCCGCTGTTCAAATTGAAAGGGCTGCACATCATTGCTCTGAGAGAAATCACGACGATCTCCAGATCCCACGACGAGGTAAAATGCCGTGCCGTTGCACTCCTGAACGACACGACAAAACACCAGATATCATATAGATTTTACAATGATCACGACTCCGTTTTCGTCGAAGCACACCTCGATGACCCCCAATGACGCGAGGATACGAACGCGACTACCCATCGGCCTACGCAGCGCCCACGCCGGATTCCGCAAACCACGGGTTGGACCGCACCGAGGTAACGGAGGGGCCGGTGCCGGGCCTGTCGAGCGCGTGTGCAAGCACCTCGCCCACCTTCCGGCCGTCGAGATTGACGGTACCGCGGAAGGTCAGGGTTTCGCCGCCGCCTGAAGCTGGAGCTATCGCCGGGCGGTAATGATTCCCCTCTTCGGGATGATAGGCATTTGGTTGCAACAGGTCTTGATTTTGGTCGGCCCAGAATCGTTTGTCCGACGACGGATACCCCCCAATCGGGTACATCCTAAAATTTCCAATACCCGGGTATTGTTTTTCTCTTTCTTTCGATCGCCTGGTGATATTTTGGTCGTCAGGTATCAAATTAAAAAATTTAGTAACGGCCCCAAAAACAGAAATAATCGCCGAGGAGTTCGCCTTCTCTAAGGCTTGCAGCATGTTTGACCAAGCGGTAGACATCGCATCAAAGTTGAATCCGATGCTTCCTTTCGCCGAGAGTCCTAGCGCGGCCTCTCGAGATGGCACCTTGCTGATGCGTTCCTTCTCTCCGATGGCCTGAGGCTCGGACGCCTGCGTCCCCATCGTGCCGGCGAGAACAAGCCGTTTGTAAGCCCACTCCAGCTCGTTGTCGAACAGCTCCGGGGAAACCCTACGCGTTTTGGGATCGACAATGCCATCGCGCTGCTCGAGGACATGCAAAAGCATACGCAGCGACGACTCGCTGTCCATCCCGGTGACCGTGTGCAGGGCCGCCGCGGTGCTTTCCACGTTGGGAAGAATGGCCTTCGCGTCGGCAATGGGACCGGCATCCCCCAGCTTCCCGCCCAGCAGAGCGCGAACGTCTGCGAAGTCCGACAAGGCCGAGGCCACATTCCTGCCGGGAGTCTTCCTGGCAATATCGAAAGCCTCATCCCGGGGTGTTGCCGTGTCGGTCGCCGGGACGCCGTGCTGTTGCAAAATCACGAGCTGGTCATTGAGACCCTTTCCGGCATCGATCAGGCGCGCGACCCCGCTGAGCGCCTGCTCAGCAACAGCATAGACCTCGCTTATGCGGGCCGGTGTCGCGCTGCCATCGTGCAGTGGCGCCCCGCCCACACGAGCAGGAAATGCCGGATCGCTGGGATCCTGGGCAGGCAGCACGAAGGCTCTTGCAGGATCGCCGCCGGCGCCGCCCGGTGCCACCGGGGTGCGCGCGCCCCCGGCAGCCCGCTCGGCACGCTCGCATGCGGCCGCCAGTCCCTCGGCAACACGCCCCGCCCCGCCGAGGGATGCGGCCATTCCATCGATCGCGACCTGCGTATTCGCTGCTGCCGTCTGGGCTTTTTCGGAGGCGGAGACGACATCCCCCAGCGGTCCGAGAATGCGGGTCGCATCGAGTGTCAGTTGAGTCCCGGTGGCGTATGCTTCGATCATGGCTCACCTATCGCGTGCCGAGCGGGTGAATCACGTCCCCCGCTTCTCCCAGGCCATCCGCCGCCAGTCATAGTGTCCCCCCTCCGCCTCGCCGATCAGAACGATGAAGGCGAGGCGTCGCGCGGGAGACATGTTCATGGCAACATCGTAGGGCACCCCTTTGCTCATCAGATAGATCGCATCCGAGAGCCCCGGGGTGCCGGCTAGTTTTTTGCCGCTTCCTTGAGGGTCTGGGGATTGCCTTCGCTCTCCATCTCCCTGGAAAGCGCCGAGATGACGTCCCAGCCCAGACGGTCCGCCAGCCCGCGCAGCTCTTCCTTGCTTCTCGGGAACGGTTCCGGAACGTCGTCGATCTCGCGCACCGAGGCCACCACTGCCCCGAGCCCCAGCGAGCCGCGCGTCCCGCCGCTGCCCGTGGCAACCGCATCCATCAGCTCGATGAAATCGCCGGGGGCCAGCCGCTTCCAGCCGATCTTGCGTCCGTCAGGGGCGGCGAGAATCTTCATCTGCCCCATCAGACGATCACCCTGCGCTGTGCGCTCCAGCCGATCGACTGCTTGACCGCGTCATCGACCTTCCACGTCCCGGCGTCCCCGAGATGGAACTGCACGGCGTTGAAGCAGAACACCGTGCGCGAGCCGTCGAGTTCGGAGACATACTGGTAGATCTGCGCATCGGGGATGCCCACCCCGTTCTCCCACATCGTCTCGATCGCGGTGACGACCTGGTCGAGTCCGTTGCCGCTGCGCGAGACGGCAATGGTGCCCGACCAGCCATTGGGAATGAACTTCTGCCGCCGCTTGCCGTCGATGCCCTTGAGGGTGATCGTGACACTGTCCTGCTTGGGCGAGAACCCTTCGACGATCCCGAGATCAACCGTGAGTCCGTTCCACTTGACGACGACCTTGGATTGCCGGCCGAGGTCGAAAGCGCCGCTGTCTGTTGCCATCTGCCTTCTCCCTTACGCCGCCGCCGAAGCCAGGCGCGTGACGTTCACGGTGGTGCCGCCTTCGAGGTTGACGATGAACTTCTCGTTGATCGCCTGGTATTGCACCTGCACATCCGCCTGCACGTAGCCGAGCGAGGTGCGGGCGGGCGGATTGTTCGTCGCATCGCAGACCACCGCGAAGGGCGTGCTGCCGTCCACGCTGCCGAGCAGGCCCTGGCCGAGCAGGTTGGTCAGGAAGGTCTTGAGCGTGGCGTCGATCTCGTCGAGCAGGTCCGAATTGATGACCTCGCCGCAGTAGCCGCCCATCCCGGCATCGAGCGTCGCCGCGATGTAGTTGGTCATACGCGTATAGTTGTCGCCCTGCACTACAGCACTGCTGGAGGAGTTGTGGCCGGCACGGCAGGTCCACATGTCCAGCCCCCCGGCGCCGGGGTTGGTGATGACGTCGATGCCGGCGGCGATCAGCACCCCCAGCTCGGCCTGCGAGTAGGTCGTGTTGGTCGGATCGGCCGAGGTGCCCGCCTTCTGCGAGCCCACGACACTGTAGAGGTTCTTGTTGAGGGTCGTGGTCTGCGGCGAGAGATTGGCCAGCCGCCCGGCCACGAAGGGCTGCGGGCTCACCAGCCGCGTCACGGCGTTGGCGGCGTCGTACCAGTAGATCCAGTCGCCGAACATCAGCTTGGTGGCGTAGCTGTCGAGCGCGGCCGTGGCCTTGACCGTCACGGCGTTGGCGATCGTGTCGCCGCTCGGCCCGGCGAGAATCATGTAGATGCCCTCGGCCAGACCGAAAGCGTTGATGGTGCTCCACTGCGTGGAATCGGTGGCATCGCAGATGTCGCCGATGCTGCACCCCTGCCCGCGCAGGGCATACATGCCGGTGCGACCGCCGGTCACATCCGAGCCGACCAGAAGGGCGGTCGTGATCGTGGTGGCCCCGTCGGTGCCGCCGGAGAGGGTCACGGCCGCGGTGGTGGTGCTGGTGGAGGGAACGGTCGTGCCGGCCCCCGCGGTGGCGATGACGATCTGCGAGGCCGCGCGCAGCGAGGTGATGCCGTTGTTGACCGCCGCCGCCGCCGCCACCGCAAGTGCGTTGCCGGTGCCTGCGAGATTGTCGAACGCTTCGGAGGCCATGCCGGGCTTGGTGATGACGAGGCGATAGGTGCCCGCCTGGCTGCCGCTGGTCCAGTAGGCCGCCACGGCGTTGCCGCCGGAGCCGGTGTATTTGCTGGTCAGGGTCAGGAAGTTGGCGCCGAGGGTGCCGGCAGCCGCGGTGTCGGTGCCGTCGGTCACGCGCACGCAACGGAAGCTGCTGGCCCCCTGCTGCACCATGGCGGCAACGTGGGTGCCCATGTCGTAGGTGCGGTTCTGGATCGCCCCGAAGGCCGCGGCATAGTCGGCCATGGTGCCCACGACGGTGGGCTTGTTGACCGGCCCCCACGGCGCGGTTCCGACCACGCCGACGACGTTGGTCGGCACCCCGTTGAGCGCCAGCGTCTGCGGTGAGACGATCTGGACGTAGAGATCCGGCACCACCAGTGCGGTGGTGTTGATGCTGCCCTTCTGGACGATCACTGCGCGGCCTCCTTCTCAGGCGCTGTCACTTTCACGACGTACGCGGATCGTTCATCCGCGAGCACCTTCTCGATCTCGGCGGCGTCGGAGATGACGTCGCCTTTCCGGTGCCCGCCGAAAGGCGTCACCACCACCAACTCGATTGCCATTCGATTTGCCTTTCAGAAGGTCTGGTCAGAAGATCTGGTCAGAAGGTCTTTGAAACGGTCACGGCCAGCTTTCCACCGGAAACGGTGAGGCCGGGAATCGGCGCCGGTCCCGCCAGCACGTTGCCCGTCACCGGGACCATGACGGCCCCGCCGCCGTTGAGCGTGGCCCCGGGGAACAGCATCACCGGCTGCATCTTGCTCAGGAGCGTGGGATACTCGATCGTGTAGGAAAGGTCGCGCCGCCACAGCCGATCCTTGCCCGGCAGGTCATCCGTTTCGGTTGCGCGATAGATCAGCCGGCCGAGGGAACCGTCCGCCAGCGTCAGCCACGGGGTCCCGGCCAGCCCCGCATCGACCGCCCCCGCAACGGTTTCGCGGGCCTGCGGGGTCGGCGCCCAGCAGGCAATCCGAAAGCCCTGCTGCTGGCGGCGAACTTCCATGGTCGCGGCCTGGTCGCAGACCACCCTGGCCAGGATGTCCTCGCCCGCGAGGGTCAGCGCGGCCCCGGAGGCCGATGCCCCCGCGATGGCCGCAGCCAACGTGGCGGCCACGCTCTGCGGCGTGTCGGCCGGCGTGCAGCGGTAAGCATAGCTTCCGGCGGAAGGCCCGTGGTTGACCAGGATGCCGACCACCTGAGTCGCCGAGGCCTCTCCCGTGAAGGTGACGACCTCTCCGACCAGGCCGGCCGCCAGCGTCGGAATTCTCGGCGGGCCGCGCCGCCAGCGCTGCTCGAAGCGCGTCGTCAACTTCGTCGTTCCCGCCTCGGCAGATACCGACACGTGGACCTTGCCCGCCACCAGCTCGCCGGTGATGTCATTGGCCGAGGGGAAGCCCCAGTAGAGCCGGATCGTGCGGCAGTCCGTCATCGTGCCGCGGACCGGGGCCTGCCAGGCCAGCACGCTCGTCTCGTCCGAGCCGGGATCGTAGGCGCCGGGAAAGAGAATGCCGGCGATGGCGGAAACCAGCCCCTTCGAAACATCGCTGAGATCTGCCATCAGATTTCCGCCTGCGAGGCCGTGATCTCGCATCCGAGAGGGGAATAGAGCACGCCCGAAACGATGTAGCGGCTGGGCGTGGCAAGGTCGTCATACATCACGTCGGCAAATTCGATCTGCGCAGGTCCGGCCGGCATCAGCACCTTCACCCAGGGAGAGCGCACGTCGCCGGGAAGGTTCGAGAGCGTGCCCTGCCCGTTCCCGCTCTCGGTCAGCGCCGCCGGCCACGAGGTGAGGAGGGTCGCCTCGTTCGTGGTGGAATCGCTGCCGTAGTAGTCGCTGCCCGGGGAGCCCGACTGCGGCCGCCTGATGGTCAGCATGCGGTCGCAACGGATGGCCAGCGGCGGGGCGATATCGTCGCATGTCGCCACGAAATAGGTCAGCCCCGAGGCCACGAGATAGTCGCCCACGGCCAGGGCGGTCGCATCGGTCAGGACATAGAAGGCGCGATTGTCGAAGGATGTCGGGCTGGCAAAGGAGAATCGCGCGGCGGTATCGAAGGCCGCGGGCTGGGTCGCGACCAGGTTGCCCGCTGCGATGGCCGCATCGGCCGTGCCCGGGCGATAGATGGCGCACGCGTTGCCCAGCTTGGCCGCGGCCTTGCCGTAGCCGGCACGGAGTTTCGCGCGGATCGCGGAGATGTCCATCACACCACCAGAGTCATGGAACTGCCGGAGCTGCCCATCTGCGGGCCGGCGGGCACGCCGAGCAATGCGCAGAGGTGGCGCCGCTTGCGGGTGAAGTCGTCCCAGCGATCGCGGATCTCGCGCGGGTTGTGCGTCCACACGGCCGCGGCCTCGGTATCGAGATTGCCGCGCGCAGTGAACAGATCCTGCTCGCTCGCCAGGCATTCGGCGAGCACCATGCGCAGGTTCTGCAATTCGGGCGCGATCAGGTTGGTCATGCGGAACTCGAGCAGGCCGTAGTCCTGGAAGAACCGCCAGCCCTGGAACCCGGCCGCATCTGGCCCGCCATGTGGCGGATAGCCGCACATGCGACGCACGTCCGCCCGCTCCGCCTCGGTGAGCGCCGTGCCCGTCTCTGCTGCCGCCGCGCTGCCGCTCATCGTTACTCCTCCCAGGTCACACGCACGTCGGTGGACGCGATCAGGGCTCGCAACGCGGGCTCGGCCGTATAGCGAAGCCCGCATCGGAAACTGAGCGTCTGCATGCGGAAGGGGAGCGTGAAATCCTCTCCCGCCACGAAGGTGCCGCCGGCGGGACGCGGCGGCGCGATGGTCCGCGCCGCCTGTCCCGCCACTCTGCCCGGAGCCGGCGGTCGCCGCATCAGCCGGCGTGCTCGATCAGCACCGCCCGCTTGTAGGTGGCATTGGTCGCGGTCGAGATGGTGCTGGTGGAGGCGGTCACGTCGGAGGGCGCACAGAACCCGCCGATCCAATACCACGACTGCGCAATGATCTGCTGCAGCCGGTCGAGCGGCTCGCGGGTCACCATCGCCACGCCATCGACGATGGAAATGACGCTGTCCCGCGGGGCGACATCGGCCTCGGCCAGACCGTCGAAATCGCCCTCGATCAGCGCGCCCTGGCCCACCACGATCGGGCGTCGGATGTTGATCCCGGCGAGCGTGGGATGCGCCTGCACATAGGCCTGCGTGGTGGGAATGAAGCGCGCGCCGAGGAAGGGGCTGACCAGCTCGCCCTGCAGGAACGGCGCCTGCAGGCCGACCCCCTGGAAGAGCTGGCGGAAGTCGTTGTCCGAAAACAGCTGCCGCGAGGAGACCGGGTCGAGATAGCAGTTGTAGACACCACCTTCGGCGGTCGGCACGTTGTTGGAACGCAGGACCGCCACCGCATTGAGCACCGCGGCCATGGTCAGAGTGTCGGTGGCCTGCAGGGCGGCGGGAGTGCTGCGTCCGTTGGGCCGGACGATGGTCGAGGCATTGGCGGCCACCACGGCGTTGCCGGCGGTGCCGTCGGCGACGGTCACGGCGGAGGCGAAGGTGAGCGTGCCCGAGATGCCGCTGGGCGCGGAGGAACCGTTGCTGGCATCGGCCACGGCCGAGACCAGCACATAGGGGTTGGCGCCGACGCTCACGTTGAGCGGGTTGGTGGCGCTCACCGGCTGCCAGGTCGGCTGCACGCCGGCGGCGATGGCGGCGGTCGCGGAAGAGAAGCCGTTGAGGCTCGGCACCGCCTGGAAGCCGCGGATGTCGTCCACCTTGAGCGTGGTGCCCGCGGAGGAAAGCGTGGTCAGGACACGGGTATTGCCGCCGAAGTAGGGAGCGAACAGCGCGTTGCGGGCCTGCTCGTCGAGCGTGCGCCGGGCCTGCTCGCCGTTGACATAGGCGTTCTGCACGAACTGGCTCGCGATGCCGACCCGTTCCGTCACCATATTGAGGTCGATGGTGTCGGCGAACATCGCCATGGTCAGCGTGTACTGCTCCACGGCGAAGGTGCTGGAGGCGAGGCCGTTGTCGAGGTTGGTGTTGGCCGAGGGGGCCAGCGAGGCCTTGACGGTGGGCTTGAGCCCGGCACGGGTCTTGGTCACGGTCTCGCCGACGCGGTTGGGGATGCTCACCCGGTCGGCGATCGAGCGATACGCGAGCTTGGAGACCAGCGCCTCCTCGAAGGAGGCCTCAAGGTAGCCCTGCTGGATGATCGGCTGCAGGGCCGCGGGAAAATTCTGAATGCCCATCTGGGGTTCCTAAATTCTGTGGGACTGAAAACAGGGTTAGAGGCGCAGGCCAAGCTTGCGCAGGGCAGCCTTCCGCTCGGCCTGGGGCAGATCGGTGATCCTGGCCGTCGCGGCCTTGCCGGCCGGTGCCCGCGCGGTACTGGAGGTGGTGGCGCCGGCGGGCTGGCCGGTGGGGCTCGGCCCGGAAAACGCCCAGGGCTTGGCGGCCTTCACCGCGGCGAGGAATTCATCCAGGCCCACCGCCTCGCCATCCTTGCCGATCGCCACGGCCGAAGTGTCGATCAGCTTGAGCAGATCGTTCGGATCATGCGCACCCAGGCGCACGGCCGCGGCCTTGATCTCGGCCCGCAGCAGGCGCTGGTTGGCCGCGACGCGTTCCGTCTCCAGCGCGGCCCGCGCCTCGGCCAGCTGCTGGCGCAGCCGCCCGCTGTCCTCCTCCGGGGAGGCTCCCGGAGAAGCCGGCGAACCGCCTCCCTCCGGGGCCCACCTCGCCGCGGAGCCGAGTCCGTCCTGTTTCCACATTTGTTGCGTCAGTCCTTCTGCTTGCCCGGCCCGGCCGCCGCCTCGCGCGCGATGCGCACCAGCTCGGCCGGCACGTCCTCGACGTCGAACACGCCGGCCACGGCGCCGGTCGCCGTCTCGCGGCTGAGAACCCTGCCCGCGGTGAGCGTCGTCACCGCCTGGGCCTGCTGGAGCTTGTCGCCCTCGGTCTGGCTGAACCAGCCGTGCCAGCGCAGCGAAATTTCCGGGGAAAGATCACGTGTTTCCACGCCGGAGATGCGCAGCGGCACGATGTGCGAAGCGCGTGCCACCATGCGTGCCAGCTCCAGCAGGCCGTGCTGGCCATAGCTGCCCCGCAGCCGGTCCGCCAGGCTGATGAGCGGCGCGTTGAGCAGCTCCAGCGCCTTGCCCGACTGCGCCGCCGTGAGCTTGTCCGCCGAGGAGCGGTCGCCGTGGATCACCTCCAGCGTCCACTCGCGCAAGGCGCGCACCATCTCCAGCAGGGCCGAGGTCGCGGTGCCGCCGATCTCCAGCAGCTTGGCATCGCCCTTTTCGGAAACCACCAGGGCATTGCCGGCGGAACGCACGAGTTCGTTGTCGGCGCCGGCGGGCTCGCGGATCATCAGCAGCGGATCGGAGGCATATTTCAGCGCCCGCCCCCCCTGCGAGAGCAGATACTCGATCTCGATCTGCGTCTCGATGGCGGGGCGAAAGGTGCAGAGCCCGTCGGGAGATTCTCCGCCCGGGAGATTCTCGATCCACACCGCCGGCACGAAGCCCAGCGGATGGGGCACCGTCCGCGCCGCGTCCACCACCGGCGGACGGCCCTCGCGGGCATCGCCCACCCGCTGCGGCAGATACCAGGTCTCCGCCTCCAGCCCCCACTCGCGGCGGAACCAGAACATCGCGCCCTCGTCGTCGCGGGGGATGTCGTAGCCCAGCCGGCACAGCGCACGGCCCGTCACCTTGCGCGCCTCGGTCAGACGCAACAGCACGTCCGGCGCCTCGGGATCGTATTCGGGGGTCAGATAGGTGCCCGGCAGGCACTCGACGAAGACGCGCCCGCGCAGCACGCGCAGGATCAGCGCCACCGAGCCGATCGAGCCGCGGAACGCCGCCTCGGCCATGCGTGACTGCCAGAAGGACTCGCGCGCCAGGCGTGCCAGTGCCTTCGCGGTTGCCCGGTCCGGACTGGCAAGTTCGGGAAAGCGCCCTTCTCCGAAGAGCATCCCGACGCTGCGCTCGACCACCTCGCGGCAGATGTTGTAGCGCACCGAGGGCCGCCGCTCGCGCAGCGGAACATAGTCGCCGCTCGGGGTCTTCTCGTCGTGAAAGGCGTTGGGCAGCACGGCGTAGAGCGTGCCGTCGAGCACGCGCTGCATCAGGGTGAGTTCGCGTACCCGGGCGGGGTAGTCGGGGTCGGCC
>CALNAL010000334.1 GCA_937874445.1 uncultured Acetobacteraceae bacterium
GGCACCGGGGGGACGGGCAGGGAGGCCGGAGCCGCGGGGGAAGCTGCTTCGGGGGAGGCGTTCTCTGGAGATGCGCCCTCTGGCGAAGCGCCCTCTGGCGAAGCGCCGCGCCGGGCGCCGGCATAGTTGAGGATGATGTCCTGCACCCCGGCGGCGGCCTCCTGCACCGCCACCACGGCGACATCGCCCCAGAAGCTGTCGAGCGAGCCGGCGGGGATCTCCTTGATCTGCGTGGCCTTGCCCGCCTCGCGCCCGCGCGCATCCACTACCCGCCAGGCCACCTCGATCTGCTGGAGCCGACCAGAAGACTGGACGCCGGACTGGGCGCCGGGCAGGGGGGTGAGGCGCACCTGGCAGTCGAGGGTGAAGTCGGCGTTGGCGGCGTTCTCGGTGAGGTCGGGGCCGAGGCCCGGCAGCTGGCGGCGCATCTCGCGGGCCAGCGAGGTGTCGCCATCGCCCGGGGCGCCATGCACGCCGGTAAAGAACACCCGGGCCGGGCGGTTGACGAGGCTGTTGGGGTCGGCCTTCTTGCGGGCCGCCTCCACGCCGGCGAGCATGCGCGCGATGCCCGGGGCCGCCTGCTGGGCCACCGCCCGCAGCGTGGCCGCGTCGCCGGCGCTCCAGGCCGCGGCCGGTACCGGCGCTGCCGTGATGCGGTCCTTCTCCTCGCCCTGCGGGTTCTGCTCGGCGAAGCTGGCCGCGACCATGCCTTCCGCCGCCGGGGGGGAATCGGCGCCGATCACCAGCCGCCAGTCGCCCTGGCGCGGCGGCTCGGCCACCGCCGGCACCTCGCGGGCCTGCAGCGCCTCGGCGATGGCGTGGGCGAGCACCGCCCCGTCGGCCGCGGAGAGATGCGAGGCGGGGCTGGTCACCACCGCGAGCCGGGCCGGCGGCGGCTGCACCAGCGTGCGTCCGGCCTCGCCGGGGTCGCCGGCGAAGGGGCGGGGCAGATCGCCGCACCCGGACAACAGGAGCATGGGCAGGAGCACGGCCAGCAGGGAGAGCAGCGCCGCCGGCCGGAAGACCCTCCTCTGGGGGACCATCCTGGGGGACTCCATCTAGAGCACGATCGCGGAAATCTGCAGCCCCAGCGGTCCGCCATCGGTGAGGGTGCGGCGGCGGTGACTGAAGAAGCGGGTTGCGTCGGCGCAGGTATCGGCCGCGATCCGGCTGGCGCTGCCCACCCCGGCCGCGGTGAGGCGGGCCAGGCAGTAGCCGGAGAGGTCGAACTGCCAGTGGCCGGCGCGGTGCCCCGGCGCGAAATGGCGGGCGTCGGCCACCCGTCGCCCGAGGATGGCGCGGCGCAGGTCCTCGCCCACCTCGTAGGAGGCCTGGGCGATGCACGGGCCTACCACGGCGTGCACCTGCTCCGCCCGGGCCCCGCGGGCGAGCATGGCGGCCAGCGTCGCCTCCAGCACCCCGGCCAGCGCCCCGCGCCAGCCGGCATGGGCGGCGCCGATCACCCCGGCCTCGGCGTCGGCGAACAGCACCGGCGCGCAATCCCCGGTGACGATCCCGAGCGCGATGCCGGGCCGGTCGGTCACCAGCCCGTCGGCCTGCGGGCCCTCGCCGGCGGCCCAGAGGCGCTCGACCGGGTGCTCGAGCGTCAGCACGCGCGGGGAATGCACCTGATGCACCCCCATCAGCGCGGCCGGCTCCACCCGCAGGGCCTCGGCCACCCGGGCCCGGTTCTCGGCCACCGCGGCGGGGTCGTCGCGCGAGGAGAGCGAGCAGTTGAGCGAGGCGAATGGCCCCTCGGAGACCCCGCCGCGCCGGGTGAAGAAGCCGTGGCGCACGGCGAGGTCGGGCGATTGTATAGCCTCGGGCGAGGCGGGCTCAGCGGGCATGGTCATCGCTTTCCGCCGCGAAGCCGGGCAGCACCGGCAGGCCGGGCGCGCACAGCGCGAGGGCCTTGAACAGCCGTCCCATGGCATGCGGCTCGGTCAGCCGGCGCACCCCGGCGAGCAGGGCCGCGGCCTGGGCGGGGGACTGGCCGGCGGCGAGCTTTTCCATCCGCTGCGGCAGGCCGAGGCGGGCGAGGAACACCCCCTGCGCCACCGGCCCCAGGGCCTGCGCCCCGGCCGCGTGGGCGGCTTCCGCCAGGGCCGCGAAATCCACATGCGCGGTGAGGTCGGCCTCGCCGGGGTCGGCGAGCGGGTCGGCGAACTGGCCCTCGCGCAGGGCCTGCAGCGAGTCCCCCGGCGCGCGGGCGGCCGGGCCGTAGTCCACGAACAGGGCGGCGCCCCCGGAAGGAGCGGCAAACCGCGCGGCGAGCTGCCGTGCCACGGCGCGGGCCTCCTCGCACACCTCCACCACCGCGCCCTCGGGGGCCTCCAATCCGGGCAGCGCCTGCTCGGCGGCGGGCACCGGGGCCTCCACCAGCCTGCTCTCGGCCACGTAGCGTTCGCTCCAGCCCCGGCCGTGCCGCACGAACTGGCGGATCGGCAGGGCGTCGAGGAACTCGTTGGCGAGCAGGATCATCGGTCCCGGCGGCAGGGCGTCCACGCGGTCGTGCCAGGTGGCCTGGGGCAGCCGCACGGCCTGCAGCGCCCGCAGCTCGGGCGAGGATTCCACCAGATGCAGTCGCAGCGCGGCGGCGAACTCCGGCGCGACGCGGCCCACGGCGCGCAGGGCGTCGGCCATCAGCGTGCCGCGCCCGGGCCCGGCCTCGGCGAGGATCACCGGATCGGGCCGTCCCATCGCCTGCCAGACGATCGCCGCCCACAGCCCCAGCACCTCGCCGAACCCCTGCGAGATCTCCGGGGCGGTGGTGAAGTCGGCATAGGGATTGTGGGTGGCGTAATAGGTGGCGTTGGCGCGCGCCATGAAGCGGTCGAGTCGCTCTTTCATGATGTCACAGGTTTCTGCTTGCGGGCCCACAGGATCAGCCCGATCCCCGCCGCCGCCATCGGGATCGAGAGCAGCTGCCCCATGGTGGCCCCGGCGAAGAGGAATCCGAGGAAGGCATCGGGCTCGCGGAAGAACTCCGAGATGATCCGCGCGCAGGCATATCCCACCAGGAAGCACCCGGCCAGCGTGCCGAAGCGCGCCCGCAGCCGCTCGGAGCGCCCCAGCAGCAGCATGACGGTGAACAGCACCACGCCCTCGAGCAGCGCCTCGTAGAGCTGCGAGGGATGGCGCGCCACCGGCCCGCCGGTGGGGAACACCATCGCCCAGGGCAGCCAGTCCGGGGCGGGGCGCCCCCACAGCTCGCCGTTGATGAAATTGGCGACGCGCCCGAGCCCGAGGCCCATCGGCACCACCATGCACACCCGGTCGCCGAAGCCGGTGAAGGAGATGTGCTCGCGCCGGCAGAACCACACCAGCGCCAGGATCACCCCCAGCGCCCCGCCGTGGAAGCTCCTCCCCCCATCCCACACCCCCAGGAACTCCAGCGGAAGGCCGAGGAAGCG
>CALNAL010000335.1 GCA_937874445.1 uncultured Acetobacteraceae bacterium
GGGGCGGCGGGCAGGGGGATGCCGAGCTGGCGCCAGGCGAAGGCCAGAACGATGGCCACCACGATGGGGTTGCGCGCCACGCCCGGCAGGGTGGCCCGCAGCACGCCCCAGAATCCGCGCGCCGGGCCGGAGCCTCGCCCGCTCCCCTGGTGGCTTCCGCCCATTTCGAGGAAGGCGGTGGCGAGCGGCAGCAGCACGGCGGAGTGGAAGGCGATGATGGCCATCAGCTCGGCCAGGCCGTCGGGCCCGTAGGCGGCGGAGATGACCGGGATGCCGAGCATGCCGGTGTTGCCGTAGACCGAATCCAGAGCGAACACCGAGGCGTTGGCCAGCGGCTGGCCCAGCAGGCGGCGGGCGAGGGCGAGGTTGACGAAGAACAGCAGCACCGCGCCGCCGAGGAACGAGCCGGCGATGGTGGCCACTTGCAGCGGCGGGGCCTGGATGATGGACAGGGCGACCAGCGCGGGCAGGCCGGCGTAGAACACCACGTCGGTCATGCCGCGCAGGGCGGCGGTGTCGAGCAGGCGCAGGCGCACCGCGGCCAGGCCGAGGAGGATCAGGGCGAAGACCGGGCCGACGAGGGAGAGGACGTCACTCATTCCGGGTGTTATCGGTTTCAGATGTTGGCAGGGGCGGCGCTATCGGGTGAGGCGCTCGCCGGCCAGGGTGGCGAGGAAGCCGGTGAGGCCCGTCTGGCGGGGCATGGCGAGGCGGGCGGCGTGCAGGACCGCGCGGCATTCGGTCAGGGCCGTCGCGAAATCGTCGTTAACCACCAGGGCGTCGAACTCCCCGGCGTGGGACATCTCGGCCACCGCCTTGTCCATCCGGCCGGCGATGACCGCGGCGGAATCGGTGCCACGGCCGCGCAGGCGGCGTTCCAGCTCGGCGCGCGAGGGGGGGAGGATGAACAGCCCCACCACGTCGGCCGGCAGGGAGTCGCGCAGCTGGCGGTAGCCCTGCCAGTCGATGTCGAACACCACGTCGCGTCCGGACGCCAGGGCCTCCTCCACCGGAGCGCGCGGGGAGCCGTAGAAGTGCCCGAATACCTCGGCCCATTCCAGCAGCTCGCCCTGCGTGCGCATTTCGGCGTGTCGCATGGGGGTGATGAAATGGTAGTGCACCCCCTCCTTTTCGCCGGGACGGGGATCGCGGGTGGTGACGGAGATGGACATCCGGGTTTCGGGTTCCTGCTCCAGCAGGGCGCGGGTCAGCGAGGTCTTGCCCGCGCCCGAGGGGGCGGAGACCACCAGGCAGACGCCGCGGCGGGGAATGATGCTCATGGGTTCTGCTACTCGATGTTCTGCACCTGCTCGCGCAGCTGCTCGATGACCGCCTTGAGCTTGAGCCCGGTGGCGGTGAGCGCCACGGAGGCGGATTTCGAGCACAGCGTGTTGGCCTCGCGGTTGAACTCCTGCACCAGGAAGTCCAGCCGGCGGCCGACCGCAACCCCCTCGGCGAGCAGCGCGCGAGCGGCGGCGATGTGGGCGGCCAGGCGGTCCAGCTCCTCGCGCACGTCCGAGCGCGCGGCCAGCAGCGAGACTTCCTGGGCGATGCGCTCCTCGGGCAGGGCGGGCAGCTCGGCGAGCAGGGCGGCCACCTGCTCCAGCATGCGCGCGCGCTGCTCGGCGGGCTGGCCTGCGGCCTCCGCCTCGGCCTGGGTGCGCAGCGCGGCGATCTCGTCGAGCTGGCCGGACAGCACCCGGGCGAGCCGGGCGCCCTCGCCGAGACGGGCCGCGACCAGCCCCTCCAGCGCCGTGGCGAAGCCAGCCAGCAGCGCGGCGTGGCGCTTGTGGGCGGTGGCCTCGTCCTCCTCCGCTTCCGCCGGACGCAGCACGCCGGGCAGGGCCAGCAGCGCCTCCGGGCGCGGCGCGGGGGCGCCGGGAATGCGCGCCGCCAGCGCCTGGGCCAGGGAGAGCACCTGGTCCAGCGCGGCCGGGTCGGCCACCAGATGCGGGGTTTCGTCGCGCTTGACGGCGAGGTTGGCGGTGACCGAGCCGCGCCGCAGACGCTTGGCCACTGCCTCGCGCAGGGCCGGCTCCAGCGCGTCGCAGCCGGGCGGCAGGCGCAGGCGCAGGTCGAGCCCGCGGCCGTTGACGCTGCGCAGTTCCCACGCCCAGCCCTGGCCGTCGCACACGCCCTCGCTGCGGGCAAAGCCGGTCATCGACGCGAGAGAGAGGGATGGGGTGGCGTTCATGCATGCGATCCTTCAGTTTGGCGATGTTCTTAGCAGCGTGCGCAGGGAGGCGGAACATGAATGGCGGCACTTCCGGGCAGATCACCGGCGTCCTGATCACCGGAGCCTCCTCGGGGCTGGGGCGTGCCCTGGCGGAGGCCTGCGCCGCGCCGGGCGTCACGCTGCACCTGGCCGGGCGCGACCCCGGCCGGCTGGAAGAGGTGGCGGCGGCGTGTCGCGCCCGCGGCGCCGCCGTGCGGCCGCGCGTGGTGGACGTGCGCGACGCCCAGGCGGTGGCGGGCTGGGTGCGTACCGCCGGGCGGCTCGACCTGGTGGTGGCCAATGCCGGCAGTTCCGCGGGGACCGGCGGGGGCGGCG
>CALNAL010000336.1 GCA_937874445.1 uncultured Acetobacteraceae bacterium
ATCTACACCTAAGCCTTCGTCGGCAGCGTCAGATGTGTATAAGAGACAGTCTTCGCTCCGGCCGACTGGCAGCAGGGCGACGCCGTGCGCATCATGTACGTGCATGTTCCGGCCGCCTGGATGGCCTCCTTCGGCTATCTTTCGCTCGCGGCCTGCTCGGTGGTCGCGCTGGTGTGGCGCCACCCGCTGGCCGACCTCGCCGCCGTGGAGATCGGTCCGGTGGGGGCCGCCTTCACCGCGCTCTGCCTGGTCAGCGGCAGCCTGTGGGGCAAGCCGATGTGGGGCGCCTGGTGGGTGTGGGACGCCCGGCTGACCTCGGTCGCGGTGCTGTTCTTTCTCTACCTCGGCCACATCGCCCTGGTGCGGGCCTTCGACGACCCCGAGCGCGGCTATCGCGCCGGCGCCATCCTGGCGCTGATCGGCGTGGTCAACCTGCCGGTCATCAAGTTCTCGGTGGCGTGGTGGAATACGCTGCACCAGCCGGATTCCATCCGCTTCACCAGCGCGCCGACGATGTACATGGGGATGCTGTGGCCGCTGGGGCTGAGCGGACTCGGGTTCATGTTCGGGTTCTGGGCCATCGTCGTGGTGCGTCTGCGGGCGGCGGTGATGGAGCGGCGCATGCGCGCGCTGCTGATGGCCCGGGCGCGTGCCGACCAGAACATGATCGAGACGCCAGAGGGGGCGGGGGCATGACGCATCTGCCCTATATCGCGGGCGCGTATGCGGCGGCGCTGGTGGTCTGGCTGGGGCTCGCGGGGAATGCCTGGCGGCGCGTGCGCCTGGCCCGGCGCCGACTCGCGGCGATCGATCCCCGCTTGCATCGGGAAGGGCGGGGAGGAACGTCATGACGCGCAAGAATCGCCGGCTGGTCCTGCTGCTGGTCTGCGGCCTCGGGCTGGGCTGCGCCACCGCGCTGGTGCTCTCCGCCTTCAGCGACAACATCGTGTTCTTCCTCTCCCCCGCCGAGGTGGCGGCCAAGGCGCCGCACAACGGACGCAGCTTCCGCCTCGGCGGGCTGGTGCAGGCCGGCAGCGTCCGACGCGATACCGAGGCCGGCCGCCCGGTGGCCCGCTTCCGTGTGACCGACGGGGCGGCCTCGGTCGCGGTGGTCTACAGCGGCGTGCTGCCCGACCTGTTCCGCGAGGGGCAGGGGGTGGTGGCGCTCGGCAGCCTGCAGGGCGATGGAACCTTCCGCGCCGCGGAGGTGCTCGCCAAGCACGACGAGACCTACATGCCGAAAGAGGTCGCCGACGCCTTGAAGAAGAACGGGCACTGGGAGCCGGCCAAGGGACCGCCGCCGTCGGCGGATTCCTGGGCGCTCCTGACCGGCAAGACCGGCGGACAGAAATAGCCGGCGGAGCAGCAAGGCAAGGTGTTCTCCTTTCGCGAAAGGAGAACCAGGAAAGCTTCATCCGTTAAGAGCACCGCGCCTGTGTCAGCCGCGGAGCCCAACGAACGAAAGTCCTTTTGCTTCTTTTCCTTCAGGAAAAGAAGACTTCCTTCCCTTCCTGGTGGATTCAGGGCGTGGCGGGGAGCGCGATGCCTGTGGGCGGCGTGTCGGCGGTGGTCCAGCCCGGCTGGATGCTGATCTGCGGGAATTGGCACAGATCGACCCCCCGGCGTTCCTCGGCGGAGCGGTTCTCGAAGACCACCCGGATATCGAGGAGGCATTCCCCGCGCCAGGGGATGCTGCGCTGTCCGCCGACGGAAATGCTGCCCTGGGTCAGGCGGTCCTCGCCCCACTGGTTTGCTTCCGGCGGGGAGAGGAACACCTGCTGGATCGGTCGTGCCGAGCGGTCGAGCAGCAGCACCTGGTGCTCGGTGCCGCTTTCCGGAGGGGCCGAGGCGGCGCTGGCATCGAAGACCACCTGGCGGGAGCGGCAGAGATCGACGCCGCGCTGCTCCTCGCGGCTGGCGTCGTCGTAGACCACCATGAAGTCGAACAGGCATTCGCGCGTGCGCCCGAAGCGCACCCGCACCGAGCTGCCCGGGTCGAGGATGCGGTCGCCGAGGCGATCCTCGCCCCACTGCTCGGCGGTCTGGGCCGAGGCATAGAGTTCGTTGATCGCGCGGGAGGCACGGTTCAGCACCGTGACCTCGCGTTCGGCCAGCGGGGCGGCGGGGCGGAGCGGCTCCGCCAGGGCGGGGGCCGCGACGGCGAGAAGCACCGCCAGAAGCGGCAAGCCGCGGAGGCAGCGCCGAAGGCCGAAGGCCAGCACGGGGGTTATTCGAGCCACTTCCTCGTCAGTCCGGCATACTCGCCCGTCGCGAAGGAGAAGTGCAGCCACTGGTCAACATAGGCCTTGAGCACCGGATCGCGGGGCAACAGATAGGCCAGCTCGCCAAAGTCGAAGGGCTGGTCGGGATGGATGGCGCAGAGTTCGGGATGCAGCTTCTGCTGCAGGCGGGTCTCGACGGCATCGGTGATCATGACATCGCCGCGTCCGGCCACCAGTGCGTCGAAGATCGCCGCGTTGTTGGGGAACACGACGATTTCCGCCGCCTTGAGGGTGGCGCGGTCGAATCGCTCGTTGGTGCCGCCCGGATTGGCCAGCACCTTCACGCCGGCCCGGTCGATCGCCTCCAGGCTGGCAAAACGCTCCTTGTCCGTGCAGCGCGCGATGGCGGCCTTGCCGGCGCGCATCACCGGCATGGAGAAGAAGGCGCTCTTCTGGCGCTCCAGGTTGACCGAGATGCCGCCCATGGCGAGGTCGAACTTGTCGGCGGCGAGGTCGCCCAGCAGGCCGCCCCAGGTGGTGGGGACCAGCTCGACCTTCACGCCCAGGGCCTTGCCGAGCGAGGCGGCCATGTCCACATCCAGCCCGGAAAAGCTGCCGCTGGCCGCGTCGCGCAGCGAGAAGGGGCGGTAGTCGCCGGTGAGGCCCACCCGCAGGGTGCCGCGCGCGAGGATCGCGTCGAGCCGCGAAGCGGAGGGTGCGGAGGAGGAGGGAGCCTGCGCGAAGGCGGCAGAGGGCAGCAGCAAGGCCAGCAACAAAACACGGAGCAGGGCTCGCATGAAAACCTCACACAGGACTGAAACGGCATTCAACGCGCACGTTTGCTTTGCCGCAACACGAAGCTGTGGCAGAGTGGCGGCATGAGCACAGTTGACCCGAAGAACGCGACAAATTCGCAACAGCTGCCGACCGAGGAGCCCTCCGCCAAACCAGGGACGGCCAAGCCCGACAGCGGCAAGTTGGGCAAGGAAATCGGCGGCGCACCCGGACCGGAGCCGACCCGCTACGGCGACTGGCAGTTCAAGGGCCGCGTGACCGACTTCTGAGCGGAGCCTTACCTGGGCGCCTTCCTGGGCGCCTTGCCCCGGATCTAGCCGGCCGGCTGCCCCCGGCGGGCCACGGCCGCGCGCACCGTGTTGTCCAGCAGGCAGGCGATGGTCATCGGTCCGACGCCGCCGGGAACCGGCGTGATCGCCGCGGCGTGGGCGGCGCATTCGGCCGTGGCGCAGTCGCCCACCAGCCGGCCGTCGGCGAGGCGGTTGATCCCGACATCGATGACCACCGCGCCATCGGCCACCCAGTCGCCGCGCACCATCTCGGGGCGGCCGACCGCGGCGATGAGCACCTCGGCGCGGCGGCACTCGGCGGCCAGGTCGCGGGTGCGCGAATGGGCGACGGTGACGGTGACGTCGGCATTGGTCAGCAGCGCCGCCATCGGCTTGCCGACGATCGCCGAACGGCCCAGCACCAGCGCGCGGGTGCCGCGCAGGGAGACGCCGGCCTCCGCCAGCAGATGCATCACCCCGAGCGGGGTGCAGGGAACCAGGGTCGGACGCCCGTCGTGCAGGTGGCCGACGTTGACAGGGTGGAAGCCATCCACGTCCTTGGCCGGATCGATGGCCGCGATGACGGACTGGGCCCGGATCTGCGGCGGCAGGGGGAGCTGCACCAGGATGCCGTCCACCGAGGGGTCGGCGTTGAGAGCGGCGACGGTGGCCAGCAGGGTGGCCTCGGAGGTGTCCGCCGGCAGGTGGAGGGTGCGCGCGGCGATGCCGGCCTTGGCGGCGGCCCGGTCCTTGTTGCGCACATAGACCGCGCTGGCCGGGTCGTCGCCTACCAGCACCACCGCCAGGCCGGGCTGGAAGGGGAGGGCCGCGACGCGCGACGCCACCGTGGCGCGAAGCCGCAGCGCGACTGCCTTGCCGTCGATCAGGGTGGCCGTCATAGCGCCTCCAGTTTGCTTGCCAGGATCTGCGGGTCGCCCTGGGCGTGCAGAATCTTCTCCCGGCTGGTCTGGCCAAGATGGACCGTCACCGCCGAGCGGGGAAGCCCCAGCGCCTCGGCCAGCACGGCACAGGCCGCGCGGTTGGCGCGGCCGCCCTCGGCCGCCTCGCTCACGCCGATGCGCAGGCGTGGCCCGTCGGCGGCCGTCACCGTGCCCTGCAGGCCGGGGCGGCGCGATTTCGGCTGCACCTTGACCGCCAGTTCGAGACCGCCGGCCATGGCGCGCCAGAAGGTCACAGCAGCAGGCCGCGTATGTTCCCGTACGAGACGGCGTCCGCCAGCCGGCCGACCATCATTTGCACCGCGAAGATGAGGATCAGCAGGATGATCGGGCTGATGTCGACGGCGCCGAGATTGGGCATGAAGCGGCGAATCGGGCGCAGCGCCGGCTCGGTGACGCGGTAGAGAAAATCGCCGATCGACCAGACCAGCCGGTTGCGCGTGTCGAGCACGTTGAAGGCCACCAGCATGCTGTAGACCGCGGCGATGATGACCGCCCAGCTGTAAAGTTGCAGCAGCTCGCTCACGATCCAGAAGACGGTGGAAAGCATGGGGGTGCCTTTCTGAGAGAGGCCGCAAGCTATCCGGGGCAAGGCCGATGCGCAACGTCTGCACGGAGGACGTGCGCAAGGACGCTTGACTTGGCGCTTCTCTCTGCGCATGTTCCGCCGGCTCGCGCGGCCTGACGGCCGGGCGAGGCTGGCGGAATGGGGCTGTAGCTCAGCTGGGAGAGCGCCTCGTTCGCAATGAGGAGGTCAGGGGTTCGATTCCCCTCAGCTCCACCACCGTTCCGCCGAGTGCCACCCTCCCTTCCTAAATCTGTTGCTTCCGGGAATTCCGTTTCCCCGGAGCCGGCGCGCGTCCCCGGGGCTCGTTTTGCCGGAGGCGGAGCGCGCCCATCTCTGGGAAATCCGCACGAGCGGAGCCTGGCAACCGTCCGGCCGCGAGGCGCGTGCCGCCCGGATAAATTTTTGTGTACTTCCCGTCGGGACGGAAGCGCAGGCCAGCCTTGCTGGCAGATTTTGCCGGGATATTGTAACGTTTTCGGAAATATTACGGAAAGGGCCAGACGCAATCTCATGTCTCTGTTCGTTGCCGGCATGCTGCTGACCGCCTGTACCCAGCATTCCAGGACGTACCAGCTTCCTGCCCCGCAACCAGCCGCCCCCGCCCGCGTGGAGAAGGCGCCCCGCGCGCAGCTTCCCTTCCCGGCAGGGGAATGGGTCGAGCTGGGGCACCAGCAGAACAGCCCCATGCCGGCTGGCAGGATGATTTTCTCGCGGTCTTTTTTATTCGTTTTCCCGAGCGCGCGGCGGATGGGCGCCGTTGGACCAGGACAAGGATTGGAAGCCCGGCCAGGAAGGCCCGCAGCAGCAAGCCTATATCGAGCGCAAGCTGAAGGAAGCGCTGGATTTTCGTCCGATCGTCGAGAAGGTCGTGCAGAACAGGCTCTGACCGCGGGGGCAGAGGCCGGGCGGCAGCCTCCATGCCCCGGAAGAGGGCGTGGACGTTCGAAGGAAAGGCCTGTTCTTCCTATGGTGCGTCTGCCGGATTCTTCGAGGCCCTTCCTGCGGCGGGGAGTCGGGGCGCGTGTTCTGGCGGGAGACCTGAGCGACAGGAATCCGGAGCCCCCCTGTCGGCCCTGCGGGTGGATGGCAGGAAGAGGTTCTTTCCGAAGAATAAAGAATCAAAAGACGTCATCCGTTCAAGAAACGTCGTGGAGTTTCGGCGCTGCTCGCTTGAGGCGGATACCCTCGCCGGCTTCGGTTTTCCATCCCCAGTCTCAAACTCGCGGGGAGAGCAAAGGTCATACCGAATCCCGTTGACCGCGACTCCTGCGCGGGCAACGGGATTTGGTATTGCGTGCGGGGATGGTGGGGCGGCCGCGCGCCAAACCAAGAGGCGATACCATGGGGCGCGATCAGCGAGACATGGTACCAGCTGCCGACGGGGGCGGTTGGGTTGTGGGCGCGGGAAACCTTCAGAAGGGTCCGGCGCTTCCCCGTGCCAGGGCAGCCTCTGTTTGCATTGGCTCGCGAAAGAGTTCCAGCTCCGCGCTCCCCCGGACAGAGTCACGCGACCCGACGATTCTGCCGGATCGCGATCTACCTCCGAGATAATTCATTACAAAATCATTTCGAGAAGTCCCGGATGCCCCGTGCCTTCAGGGGACTCCGGGATCCGCGGCGACATCGCGTCCACGTCGATCGATGGTTGTGTTCCTGGGATGCCCGGCAAGGTCAGAGGCATGCCTGGGCATGGAGGATCGTTACGGGAGATGCATGCAACCTGCCGACGGGATTACGGCCGGTTGCGATGGCATCTCACGATAGAAGGGCTAGTATTTTGCGGAATTCTGAATGTCGGCTTTCTGATTCCTCAACCCGTCGATCATGTTGTTGTGCACATCGATGAGCGGAGTGAGGGGCAAGTCGGAAAATCGCGCCTGGGTGGAGTAGTGCATGGCCCAGAGACCGATCGTGGCAATTTGCCTTTTGAGATCCACGGGCAAGGCATTGTCGGTCGAGGCAAGGTCGCGAACGAGAAGCGACCAGAGCTGATGGGTCTTGTGAAGCGCGTCGATGCGGTCTGGCGAGGTATGTGCCTTGGCCAGACGATCGTTGCACAGGCCGAATGCAAGAATCTCGGTTTCCCGGGGAGATGCGCTGCCAATCTGAGGGGAGGAGAAGTAGCCTGCCGTCCGTTGCATTTTGCAATCCTCGCCAGAACTTTAGGAAAGTCCGGCCAAGCCTTGTTCGGCCTGGCCGGGGAAGGCTTAGCGGAACAGAGTCAGCAGCGACTGCGGCTGCGTGTTGGCAATCGACAGGGCCTGGATGCCGAGCGACTGCTTGGTCTGCAGAGATTGCAGCTTGGCGCTCTCGGTGGTCATGTCGGCGTCAGTCAGAGCGCCCAGGCCTTCCGTCAGCGCGGTGGAAAGGCTGGACGAGAAGGTCTGCAGCGTCGACACCTGGTTGGCCGAGGAGCCGAGGCCCGTGATCATGGAAGACAGGTTCTTGATGGCCCCGTCGACCGTGGCAATCGCGTCCGGGGCCACCAGGGCGGTCGCGGTGCCGGTGGCGAGAGTACTCGTCGCAGCCGTCAAGCCATTGCCGGTCACGACAAGCTTTCCGCTGGTGTCGATCGTTGCGCCAAACCCCTGGGAAGCCATGGTCGAAGAGAGCTTCTGGAGGATTGCCGAACTCGAGTCGGTGGCGTTGATATTGACGAAGGTAGTATTGGCCGAAGCACTCGGGTCTGTCGCTGTCTGGGTGGTGGTGCCGTCGGACAGGATGAAATCCCAGGTCTTGACGGCGGAGGCACCGCTGGCATCGGTGTAGGTGCCAGTGATCTTGAAGTCGTCTTTGTTGGCAAATGCCGCAGTGCTGCTGAAGGAGAAAGTGGCGGCATTCGACGTGTTGGTCAGGCCGTTCAGGCCAAGGCCGGTCGTCGTCGTGTCATAGGCGTTGACCTTGAAGGTGGTTCCGGAAATATCCTGAACCACATTCATGCCCGCAGTGCCATTGTAGGTCGATCCGGTGATGTTGTCGGTCCCGGACCCGCCCACGATGTTCACGCCATTGAACGTGGCGCTGTTGGCGATCGAGTTGATCTGCGTGAGGATGCTGGTGATCTGGTTATTGATGGTTTTGGCGTCGATGCCGTCCTGCTGCCCCTCCGTGACTGTCGACTTCAGGGTGGCGAGCTGCGAGGAAATCGCGGTGGCGGCGGACTGCGCGGTCGTGATGACCGAGGAGGCGAAATTCAAGTTGTCGGAAACCGCCGAGAGCCCTGCGATCCGCGCATTCATGGCCTGGCCGATGGCGTAGATGGCGGGGTTGTCGGACGCCGAGCTGACCTTCTGACCGGTCGCGATGGCGTTCTGGGTGGAGGTCAGATCGGCCTGCGTCTGCGAGAGAGACTGCAACGCCGCCAGGGCCCCAACGTTGGTGTTGACGGAAAACATGCGGATAACTCCTTTTGTTGCACCGCAGCAGTGCCGACTTTTGCGTCACCGCTGCGAACAGCATGGGAGAAAAGGATTAACAAAAAATTTTTGACGGACGCGATTTTTGAGGATTGGCGCGCCAAAACCAAGAATCAATATCACGGGGCGCGATCAGAGAGACACGGAATGATATGGAAAATGCCCCAGGAGACAGTTTCTCCAAATATCATCCTCCGTCATTCTGGCATACGACAAGTGATCTGCCTCCGACGGAAAAATCGTCGGGGGCAGACCTTTCGGTCTGGATTGAGGCGCCAATTCACCTGGCGCCTGGGTTCGGGCCTTGGGATCGGGGCTCTAGAGCATTTTGTTTTTTCGAACAGATCCACGCGACCCGGCGATCCCGCCGGATCGCGACCTGCTCTAGGGATGCGTCGACACGGCCCTGGTCTCAAGCGCAGGACGGCCAAGAATGGCGTCCTCGTGGCGAATGACGCGGCGCACGAGTTTCAGGGCTGTATAGCAATCATCCACGGTGGCGGCATCCCACGCCCGATCCAGGATCTCCCGCGCCAGAGAGGAGGTGGTGGCTCCCTGGAATTCCCGGATGAGAACCTTGGCCTCTTCCAGGCCCGTCCTGCGCTCGTCTTCCGTGCCGATGTAGGCCGTCTGGAGGGCAAAGTAGATGCGCCGGGCGGGGCTGTCGGCCGCATCCGGTGCCATGATCTGTTTGCCAAAAAGAAACCTGGCCTTGGCCGCCAACTCAATACGTGTTTTATTCCTGAATCGAATTGAGGCACCGTTGACGATCATCATATCGCCCTGGCGCAACTCCAGAACCAAGTTGGACATCGGTGTTTTCCCGTTCGATCGCTCATGGTCATACTGGCCACGATTGAACGTTTATCTTACACAAAAAACTTAACGACCGATGAATAAGAAGGAAAAATGAAACTTCAAATTAAATATTAATAATATCGTGCTGTTCCCATGTAATCGTGCGTCTCACAGATAAGTCGTCAGCGACAGGCTCGTGATGTTTGAAATCAATTTATAGGATGCCTGAAGCTGAGTCTGGACCGTGGACAGGGCGGTGGCCGTCGCTGTCATATCGACATCCTCCACGCTGGAAACCTGTTTTGTCAGCGACGTCTGTGCGTCGGTGATCTCCGTGGAGCGCGTGGTCAGCTCCGTCTGGATCTCGCCGAATCCCGCCTGCTCCGTTGCCAGGGCCGAGGTCGCGCCCTGAAGGATTTTCGATATGCCCGTGCCGAAGCCCTGCAGCGTGGCCTGGTCCGCCGTGGTGTTGGACAGCCCGGCGAGGCCGGCAAGAGCGGTGATGATGTCGCGGACATAGGACCCGGTGGTGCTTGTCCCGCTTTGCTTGGCGCAGGAGTTGACCCCGGCGACGAAGGCGGTGTTCACGGAACGGCCCGTCGCGATAGGAGTCGTCACTCCCGCGGGATACGTTCCCGACGAATCATAGGTGAAGGCCGCGCTCGTTCCTGCCGACAGCAGGTCGGAGACCGCCGTTGCCGGGGCGGTGCCGCTCGACAGGCCGGCGACCTCGGTCGCGGCGCTGGAGGCAAACGTCGCGATCTCCGTGGTCGAGACAGGAGCGGTGGAGGAATCCGCTCCCCCGAAAGTATAGTCGCCGTTGGAAGTCGTGTTCAGGAGTGTCACGACCTGATCCAGGGCCTGGGAGGCCTGGGTGGCGAGGGCCCGCGCCCCATCCGCGGTTTCCATGTCGGTGCCCAGGGCCGCGCTGGAAAACGTCGAGACGATCGACGAGAGCTGCTTCAGGACGGACTGGGTCGTATCGAGTGTCGTGTTGGCGAGCGAGATGTTCTGCTGCCAGGTCGTCATCTGGCTCATCTGGGGGCGCAGGTTGAGAGAGACGTGGGCCGCGGTTCCCAGACCGCCATACGAGCTGGAGACTTTTCCGCTGGCGGATTGTGCGGTCAGCGTATCGAGCTGCGCCTTGGTGGCCGTGTTGTCGGCTACCAGCTGGGCAAGGAGACCGGACTGCACCCAGCCTCCGACGGCCATGCTGCTCATCGTCAGCTCCCCATCTGTTGCAGGACGTTCCACAAGTCTTTGATGGTCGTGATCATCCTGGCATTGGCGGCATAGCTGTTCTGAAGGCTGATCATCGCCGACATCTCGGTGTCCACCGAAACGCCCGAGACGGAGGAGACTTTCGTGTTCAGGGTCTTCTGGATGGCCTGGGCATTGGTGAGGTCGGAACTCGCGGCGGAGCTGGTCCCTGTCTGGCTCGAGACGACATCCGTTGCGAACGAGGAAAGGGTCGGGGGAGAGGAGAACGGAAGAGACAGCTTCCCGCTCACGCCGAGATACTGGGCGGAGGGCGCCGCGGCGGTCGTGGCGCTCTGGGGGCCGAAGGCCTGGTCCAGGACGGCGTTGATGATGGTCTGATCGCTGGAGGCGCGGGTGACCCCGTCCGTTCCCTGCTGGACCAGGCTGCTGTCCGCGGAGACCGCCGGGTTGACCGCGATGCGGCTGGACAGGCCGAGATAGTCTGCCTGGACGGGGGGCGTGGCCGAGGCGGCTGCGACGGCGTTGGTCCCGTCGGTGAAGAGATCGAGGCCGGCGGCGGAGAATCGGTCCGCCATGTTGTGGGAGAATTCGTCGAGTTCCGCCTGGAACGTGGGGAGTTCCGAATCCCGCAGGGAGACGTTGGCGCCGATCTGTCCGGTCGTGAACTGGTCGGTGATGTCGGCGCCATTGAGAGAGATGGCGGGAGCGGCTGTCTGCGCGCCGACCTGCCCATCGGAAAGCGTGACCGCGGTCCCATCGGTCGGAAGGGTTGTGCCCGACGGCAGGATGACCTGCACGGAGCCGTCGTTCTGCTGGTTGAAGTGGGCGCCGGTGAGCGTCGCGATGGTGTCCAGTGCCGTGTCGCGCTGGTCTTCCAGGGCCGCGGTGCCCCGACCTGCGGCCTTCTCGGAGGAAATTTTCCGGCTCAGCGTGCCGACACTGGAGAGGGCATCGTTGAGCTGGCCGACTTCCTGCACGAGGGAATCCTGCGCGGATTGGCGCTGCGTGGAGATGGCGTCCGCGACGCGATGAATCCCGTTGACCAGAGTATTCGCGGCGGAAACGACGGATGCCTGCGTGGATGCGGAATCCGTGGAGGCCGCGAGGGAGGAAAATGCGTCCTTGAGGCTTCCCGTCAGGGAGGCCAGGTCGTTGCCGTCGCCCACCGTGCCGTGGGCCGTGTCGATGGAAGAAAGCGCCTGCGAGCGCACGTCAAGTGCGGCGACCGCGGCATTCTGCTGGCGGGCCTCGCTTTGCAGCATCGTATCCACGGCGCGCTGGGTGATGCCGGTGCGCACGCCCATCGGCAGGTCGCCGGACGACAGCGAAGTCTGCGTGCCGACTTCACGGGTGTAGCCGCTCGTGCTGGCATTCGAGACGTTCTGCGAGACGACGTCGAGCTGCCGGCTGGTGTTTACCAGCCCGCCCGTGGCGATCGAGAATGCGGTATCGAGGCCCATGTCAGCACATTATGTTTTCATGTTGATCGTGGCCTGCAGCAGCTGGTCGGCGGTCGTGACGACCTTGGTGTTGGCGGTGTAGGCCTGCTGGGCAACGATCAGCTTGGTGAACTGCGTGGCGATGTCGACGTTGGAGGATTCCACCGATCCGACGACCAGACTTCCGGCGCCGTTGTTGCCGGCGCTTTGCAGGGATGCCGTGCCGGAATCCTGCGTCGCCGTGAAGGAAGCTCCATCCTGACGCTGCAGGGCATTGGCGTTGCTGAAAGTCGCGATGGGAACCTCGCCGAGCAGACGGATCTGGCCGTTGTCGTAGTTGGCGTAGATATCCCCGCTACTTTTGATGGAGATGGAACTGAACGAGCCGGGGGGAACGCCGTCCTGGTCGAGACTGCGCAGGGTGAAGGTTGTCGCCGAGAACTGGGTGACGCCATTCGTCTTGCCGATTGCGCCGAGGTTCAGGGTGACCTTCTGGGAGCTGCCGTCGGCCGTGGCGAGCCCGGTATCGTAGGTGATCTGGCCGCTCGTCGAATTGTCGAAGGTGGGCGCGCTGCCGATGAGCGTGCCGCCGGGCGTGACGCTGCCGGGGCCGGTCGAGGAAACCGCGCCGTTCACCAGATCCCCAATGCCCAGAAGGGTTCCGTCGGAGCTGAAGTTCACCTGCACCGAGCCGAGATCCTTGCCGTCCATGGAGGCGGACAGGGTCCATTCGTTCGCGACGGTATCATACGTCCCGTCGGAATTCGCGGTCGCGCTCGCCATGGGGGCCCAGGTGTACTGGACAGTGTGCGACGTCCCCTCGGCATCGTAGATGTCGGTTTCCGGCTGGATGGTCGAGACGGCGGCCCCGGCGTTGTCGTACAGGTTGGTGACGTTGCCGTTGCTGTCTTTCTCCACGGTGGAGATCTTGCCGGCCGGAAGGTTGGCGGCCATCGTCATCGTCGTCGTGGCGACGGGTTTGTAGACCTGGGTGGACACCTGTAGCGGCACGATCTTGCTTTCGTCCAGGACGCCGCTGGAATTTGCCGCCCATACGTTGAGGTACTGGCCGGAGCTGTTGGTGAGATAGCCGTTGGAGTTCAGCTCGAACTGGCCGTCGCGTGTGTAGTACTGCTGGGTCGCAAACGTGGTGGATCCGGAGGAGCTGGTTCCCGTCGGCTTGCTGGTGCAGAAGAACCCCTGCCCGCTGATGGCCAGGGCCAGGGTATCCGTCGACTCGGAGATGGTCCCCTGGCTGGTGTTCAAGTAGCTGGGGCGGGCCACGACCGTGCCCGGGTCGTTTTCCGTAGAATTCGACGTGGTCAGGAAGTCGGAAAAATTCGTGTCGACGCCTTTGTACCCGACGGTCTGCGAATTCGCGATGTTGTCGCTGATGTTGCCGAAGGCCGCGGATTGGGCGGAAATGCCACTGACGGCAGTGTACATGGCGCCGAGGATCGACATGGGAGGCTCCTGGGTGATGCCTTCGTGAACGTCCGGAAGGCGAAACGCATGATCGGTTGCCGGGAGGTCAGCAGGAATCGTGCCAGAGCGAAGGCCCGGCATTCGGCGCTTCTGGCGGGGGCGGCGGCGGCGGGGCGGCATCCCTGGCCGGGCAGAATGTGCCGGGTGCCGGGCTCCGATGCGGGAATTCACCAGACTGCCGCGGCAGACCGCTGCGGCGGGCCAGGGAAAGCCCCGTGCGGGAATGATGGCATGCAATGTGCGTTGTCACGGGCACCGCGGAAAGACGCGCGCAGGAGAGCCCGCAGGATGCTGTCATGTTGACGTCCGCAAGCCTGGCCCAGGCGATTCCGCTGGTGGCGGAAGGAACGGGCGGGGGGGATCCCTCCGGCGCCGGCGGGAGCGACGGCGGCTTCGTGCAGCTGCTCGATGCGCTGGCGCCGGCTGAAGGCGCCGATGGAAGCCCCGCCGGGAGCCTCTCGTCCGGGTCCCTTCCCCAGGGCGGACCTTCCTGGGGGGGTGCCTCGGGGAGCACGGCACAGGGATTCCTGGCCGCGAGGCTGTGCAACGAATCGCAGGCCGGCGCCACGCCGCAGGACGCCGCCCCGCATCAGAAATCGGGGGGGAGTTCGCCTGCCGCGATGACGGCACAGGCGCAGGACCCCGCCGGAGATTCCTCCGCCCAGCCGGACTTGTCGCCGGACTTGCCGCCGGACATGGCGCCGGACATGGCGCAGAATTTTCCTTTTCCCGTCCCGGAAAACGCCGATGCCGAACCGGCGGAGGCGCAAGCTGCCGCAACGCAACCGCAGACGAATGCCGGGGCGGAGGAAAGCACGAGCGCGGCAGGCGAAGGGGTCGCGCCACGGGGAGAGAAGACGGACGCCGGCCGGACGCGGGAAAATCTTTCGGCCCCGGCCGGGCGCCGCACGACGCGCAAGGAATCGGATGCGCCGGAATCGGACGGGCCGGAATCGGATGGGCAGGACACGCCGGCCGTCGTCGCTTCGAATGTCGCGGGAGCCTGGCTGGTGGGGCAGACACCGTCCGCGGCTTTGCCGGTTGCGGCGCCGGGCGCGACATCTTCGGGCGACACGAAGACGGCGAGTCCTGCAGGCGTCGGTTCGGGGCGCCTGCCGCAGGATCCGTCCGCGGCGATGCCGCCGGAGGAGGACCGGAAAGACGCCGGGGCCGCGCCAGATCCGACGGAACCGGACCCGACGGAACCAGGTCGGGCGGAACCAGGTCGGGCTGAACCGGACCCGACTAAATCAAGTCGGGCCGAATCTGGTCGGGCGGAACCAGGCCGGGCCGAACCAGGCACGAAAGATCCGGCGCCATTACCCGCCGCGACCCAGGATGCCTCGGGGGAGACGGTTCGCGCCACGACATATCCCGATGCCAAAACCCCAGACAGCACCTCGGCGAACCGGGACACGGCGAGCCTCGCCGGCCTGCGTTCGAGGGGGACGCAGGACAGCAGTGGGCAGGCCGCGCCGCTTGCCGGACGGGCGGAGACGACGGCGAGCCCGGCAACTACGGTGTCCGCCGAGGCTCCCTCCCGGGAGCGCGTCCGGACGCCGCCGGATGCGACGCGGGGGAATCGTCAGGAGCTGCGCTCCCAGGCCGCATCGCGCCCGACGGAGGCCGCGGCGGTGACGGCTTCCGTGGCCCCCCCCGCGACGGACACCTCCGCTCCGGCCCAGGATACCCCCGCGACACGGACGGGAGGGGCCGGAGGGAAGACGGATGTCTCGCGGGGAGAAAGCGCCGGGACGGAAAGCCGCAAGCGAGACCCGGCCGAGAAAGGAGAGTCCGCTTCCTCCGCACGGGTCTCCAGCCAGCAGACTGCGCCGAACGGCGTGACCCAGCCGAGCATGGCGAGTTCGAACGTGACGAATTCGAACATGACGAGTTCGGGCGCGGCGAATGCGGAGGCGTCCCGCCCCGCGACGCGTGGCTCGGAGAAGGCGGCAACCGGAACCTGGACCAATCCCGGCTCCACCGCGGAGACCGCCCCGCCGGCCAGCCAGGTCGCGTCGGCTTTCGTGACGCTGGGAACCGTCCGGGGGACACGGCAGGTGAGCATCCGGCTCGACCCGGAGGAACTGGGACGGGTGGAGATCCGCATCGAGCAGAGCGGGGCATCGGCGGCGCGCGTGAGCCTGACGGCCGATCGGGCGCAGACCCTGGATCTGCTGATGCGCGACCAGGCGCAATTGCACCGCGCGCTCGACCAGGCCGGGATTCCCGCCGAGGGACGCGCGGTGACTTTCCATCTCGGGACGCCAACGAACACGCAGCCGCCGGCGCCCTCCGATGCCACGGGGACGAACGGCAGCTTTGCCGGGATGGGAGCCTCGTCGGGGGATTCACAGGGGTCCGGCGGGCGGCAGGGCGGGGCACGCCCGGATGGCACACCGCAGACCACCAGCCATTCCACCGGAGGAGAGGCCGCAAGCAACGAAGCGGCACGGTGGTTGCATACACGGTCGCAGACACGATGGTTGCACGCCGGTGTGGATATCACCGCCTGAGCGCGCGAAAGGAATACGGCAATGAGCACGATCAGCACAGTCGCCAGCCAGACATCGAACACGTCATCCGGCGGGGGCGCCCTGGCGTCGCTGGACAGCAACTTCCAGGACTTCCTGGGCATGCTGATGACCCAGCTGCAGAACCAGGACCCGACCAGCCCGATGGATACCAACCAGTTCACCAGCGAACTCGTCCAGTTCTCGAGCGTCGAGCAGCAGATCAATACCAACAGCAATCTCGAACAGCTGATCTCGCTCACACAGTCGGGACAGGTGATCCAGGGAAGCTCCCTCGTCGGCAAGACCGTGCAGGCCAGCACCTCCTCGCTGCCCCTGCAGGACGGAAAGGCCTCGTTGAGCTACACGACGACCAGCGCCGGAACCGCCAAGATCTCCATTTCCGATTCGGCCGGGGATAAGGTCTACTCGACCAGTGTCGATGCCAGCTCCGGAATCAACAGCTGGACCTGGAACGGCAAGACGGCCGCCGGAAAGCAGCTTTCCGATGGGACCTATACCGTTTCGATCACCGGCCCCGGATCGAACGGAGCCTCCACCACGTTGACCCCGACGGTGTCGGGGAAGGTGACCGGGGTGTCGAAGAATGGTTCCATCATCAGTCTGGATATGGGCAAGGCCTCCATCAACTTCTCCGATGTGACGTCGGTTTCCTCCAGCTGACCGGACGCCGGGTCGCTCAAAGGGGCGGAACCTCCGCGCGAGGTCCCGCCCCTTTTCGTTTCGGGCAGGGGGGAGGGAAGGTCTTCTTTTTCCTGAAGGAAAAAGAAGCAAAAAGGACTTTTGTCCGTTTGGCTCCGCGTCCGGGGGCGGCGCGGAGTCCTTCGCGGCTATATG
>CALNAL010000337.1 GCA_937874445.1 uncultured Acetobacteraceae bacterium
CTCGGCGCGAAGCGGATGCGCGAGATTTGCGACCGTTTCGGTGCCGACTACATGGCGGCTGCCTGCGAGGAGCTGATCTCCCGCACGCGCGCGCGCATGCTCCATGCCCTGGAGCAGATCCCCCCCGGGGAATACCGATTCTCCGATGTCATCGACGACGACGGCATGGGCAACTGCAACCTTCCGGTCGTGGTCACGCTGCGTCGCGATGCGTCGGGAGTGTCGGTGGATTTCGAGGGAACGGCGGCGCAGACGCGCGGCAACATCAACTCGCCCTGGCTCGATACCAAATCGACGGTGATGTATGCCTTCAAGGCGGTGCTCGATCCCGAACTCTCGAACAACCACGGTCTTCTGAGCGCCATCGACGTGCGGGCGCCGGAAGGATCTCTGGTGCGACCGAATTTCCCGGCTGCCGTCACCAATCGTTCCACCACCAGCCAGAGAATCGTCGATGCCATGCTCGGCGCACTGGCACAGGCCCTTCCGAAGAAGGTCATTGCCGCCACCAACGGTGCCAATTCCGGCGTCTATATCTACGGGCAGGATCCCCGTACCCGGCGGCAGTTCTATTTCTTCGAGACCATGGGCGGAGGATTCGGCGCGCGTCCCGACAAGGACGGCAAGGACGCGGTGCAGGTGCATATGACCAACACCGCCAACACGCCGGTCGAGGCGATAGAACGCGAATTCCCGTTGCTGGTCGAGGAATACTCCATCGTGCGCGATAGCGCCGGGGCCGGGAAGTTCCGCGGCGGCTGCGGCCTGCGCCGGGTGATCCGTCCGCTCGTCGCGGGCTGCACTTTCGGAGGCACCGGCGAGCGCTTCCAGAGCCACCCCTGGGGTCTGTTCGGCGGCAGCGAAGGCGGATGCGGAGGCTTCTCCATCCGCGAAGCGGACGGGAATCTGCGCCGCCTGCCCGACAAGGTGCCTGGTGTTCCGGTTGGTCCCGACGAGGCCGTCGTGCTGCAGACGGCCGGCGGTGGCGGCTACGGGGCCCCGGCCGAACGCACGTCCGAGGCTGTGTCGGCCGACATCGCCGATGGCAAGATCTCGCCGACTTTCGCGGCCGCGCACTACCCCCAATTTTCCCTAGGGACTGCCAAAGATGGAGAGAAATGAGCGTTTGCTCTGGGACGGGAATTGGGCGATGCTCATATTAGCCCAGTGCAGTACGCAGGGCTTCGACATTCCGATCGGCAGCAGCAGATAAGAGGATCATGCTCGAGATTGATCATCTCAGCATCGGCTTCCAGGGCCCGCGCGGGGTGGCCCTGGCGGTACGCGACTTCAGCCTGGCACTGAAGGGGGGGGAGATTCTCGGCCTGGTCGGGGAATCCGGCAGTGGCAAGACTTTGGTGTCGCTTGCTGTCATGGGCCTGCTTCCCCCGGCGGCGGCCGTCACTTCCGGGCGCATCCTGCTCGATGGACAGGACATGCTGAGCGGTGCCGCCGGACCGATGCATCGCCTGCGCGGCAAACGCATCGCCATGATCTTCCAGGATCCGATGGCCTCCCTCGATCCGGTCTTCACCTGTGGCCAGCAGATCGTCGAAGCCATCGTGCTGCACGAGGGCGTCTCGCGTGCCGAGGCGCGCTCCCGCGCCCAGGCTCTGCTGGAACGGGTCAGGATCACCGATCCCCGCCGCTGTCTTGCCGCCTATCCCCACGAGCTTTCGGGGGGGATGTGCCAGCGCGTGATGATTGCCATGGCCCTGGCGTGTCGCCCGGAAATCGTCATTGCCGACGAACCCACGACCGCTCTCGACGTCACCGTGCAAGCCCAGGTGCTCGATCTGCTCCGTGAAATGCACCGTGATACCGGTGCGTCGATTCTGTTCATCACCCACGATCTCGGTGTGGTCTATGAACTCGCCGAGCGGGTGGCGGTGATGTATGCCGGAACGCTGATGGAGGTGGCCCCCACTCCGGCGCTGTTCGCCAATCCGCAGAACCCCTACACCCAGGCGCTGATCGATTCGGTCCCGGTCGTCGGCCAGCGCCGGGCCAGGCTTGCCGCGATCGAGGGACGTGTGCCGCCGGTGGGAGCGATGCCCCCGGGCTGTCGCTTCGCCCCGCGCTGCGGCCAGGTCGCTGCGATCTGCCACGAGACCGAGCCGGCGTTGCGCCGACAGGCGTCCGAGCATCTTCTGCGCTGCCACCGAAGCGGGGCGGCATCATGACCGTGCTGCTGGAGCTGCGTCATCTCGACAAGAGTTTTTCCGTCTCCGGCGGGCTGTTCGGGGGCGAGCAGAAGGTCCATGCCGTCAATGATGTCTCGCTGGTGCTGGAAGAACGCTGCACCCTTGGGCTGGTTGGCGAGAGTGGCTGCGGCAAAAGTTCCCTGTCGCGGCTCATCATGCGCCTCTCCCCGAGCGACTCCGGGCAGATCCTTTTCAAGGGACAGGACATCACGGCACTTTCCGGACGTGCCCTGCGCGCGGTGCGTCGCGACATGGCGATGGTGTTCCAGAATCCCTACGGCTCGCTCAATCCGCGGATGCGGGTTTCCGAGCTGATCGCCGCCCCGCTCGTCATTCATGGAATAGGTTCGTATCAGGAACGTTCCGTCCGGGTGCGCCAGCTGCTCGACGCGGTGGGCCTGCCCGGGGACGCGGCCGGCAAGTTTCCCCATGAGTTTTCCGGAGGCCAGCGCCAGCGCATCGCCATTGCCCGGGCACTGGCGCTCAAGCCCTCTCTCATCATTTGCGACGAGGCGGTTTCCGCGCTCGATGTCTCGGTCCAGGCACAGATTCTCAACCTGCTGGCCGACCTGCAGGCCGAATTCTCACTGACCTACCTGTTCATCTCTCACAACCTCTCGGTGGTCGAGCACGTCTCCGACCGGGTCGCCGTAATGCGCGGCGGGCGCATCGTCGAGAGCGGATCGGTCGATGAAATCTTCAACGTTCCGAAGCAGGAATATACTCGGACCCTTCTTGCCGCGGTTCCGCGCATCGGTGTCACCCGCCAACAGCCATCGGCGGGGAAAGGAGACGCCTCGTGACCGGTCTTCTGGGATTCATTTCATTTCTGTCGCGTCGTGTCGTGACCGCCTGCGTGCAGCTTCTCATTGTTGCCACCGTCGTCTTTTCAGTCATGCGGGTCATGCCCGGTGATCCGGTGATGCTGCTGCTGGGGACGGAAACCAATCCCTCGCCCGAAACCGTCGCGGCCATGCGCCACCAGCTCAACCTCGATCGTCCCTTTCTCGAGCAGTATTCCGACTGGCTTGGACGGGTGGTGCACTTCGATTTCGGGAACTCGCTGACCAACAACTTCCCGGTCGCCGACTACGTGGCCGATGCCCTGCCGCGCACGCTGGAGCTTGCCCTAGCCGCCATCATCGTCGGCACATTGATCGGCGTGCCCCTCGGCATTGCCGCCGCGCTGCATCGGGGCCGATGGCTCGATTCGGCGCTGACATCGCTTGCCACGCTGGGAATCTCAGTACCTGTCTACATCCTGGGCTCGCTGCTGATCGTGGTGTTCAGCCTCCGGCTCGGCTGGCTGCCGGCCAGCGGCTATACCGACATCGGGCGCAATGCGGTGGAGCATTTCCGCCGCCTGTCGATGCCCGCCTTCACGCTCGGCTTCGGCCTCGCCGCCTCGATCGCGCGCATGACCCGCGCCTCGATGCTGGAGATTCTCGGGCGCGATTTCGTGCGGGCCCTGCGCGCCAAGGGCATCTCGGAGCGGATGGTGATCTGGAAGCACGTGCTGCGCAACGCGGCGATTCCTGTTGTCACCATCATCGGTCTGCAGCTTGGCAATCTGATGGGAGGCACCGTGCTGGTCGAAGCGCTGTTCAACTGGCCTGGTCTCGCCACCCGGCTCGTCAATGCGGTGCAGAATCGTAACTATCCTCTGGTCCAGGGCAGCATTCTTGTCATTGCCGCTCTTTTCATCGCCATCAACATGGGCGTCGAACTGCTCTACGGGGTGATCGACCCGCGCATTCGCCGCCGTCGCTCGTGAGCCCGCCATGATGCGCCGCCACGTTGCCTTCCTGCATCGTCCCGATCTCGGATTGTGGATTCCTGCAGTCCTGCTGGGAGTGGTGTTCCTCGTTGCCCTCTTCGGACCGATGCTCGCCCCCTACAATCCCGACGAGATCAATCATCTTGCCGTGCTGCAGGCGGGCAGCCTCGCCCATCCGCTTGGCACCGACGAGTTCGGCCGCGACCTGCTCTCGCGCCTGCTCACCGGGATTCGTCCCACCATGGCGGTGGCTTTCGGCTCGACGGCGCTGGCGGCCGTGGGCGGAGTGACGCTTGGCCTGCTTGCCGGATTCTGGGGCAACCTGCCCGAGATCCTGGTGATGCGCACGTGCGACATTCTGCTTTCCTTCCCGCCGATCCTGCTGGCCCTGCTGGTGGTCGGCTTCTGGCCTTCCGGAATCGCGACGCTGACCATCACCATCGGGCTGATCTATGTGCCGCATTTCGCACGTGTCGCCCACGCGGCCACCATCGGTGTGGTGTATCAGGAGTTCGTCGAGGCCGAGCGCGCGATGGGCGCCGGCGCGGGGCGCCTTCTGTTGCGTGACGTCCTGCCCAATATTCTGTCCTCGCTGGTCGTGCAGGCGACCCTCACGGTCGCAGCCGCCATCCTGCTCGAATCCGGACTCTCCTTTCTCGGCCTGGGCATCAAGCCGCCGACTGCCTCATGGGGGCAGATGATCGGCATTGCCCGCGGCTATCTTGCGCAGAATCCCATGTACACATTCTGGCCTTCGCTCTGCCTGGCCGTAACGGTGCTCGCCATCAACCTTCTCGGCGATCGCCTGCGCGACATTCTCGACCCGCAAACCATCTGATTCCCCCGATCTGCAGCGGAGATACGCAGCCATGCGAACAAGCTTCAAAACGATCCTGCTGGCGGCTACCTTCTCGTTAACCGCTCTTGCCCCTGCATGGGCCGCCAAGACCCTCTATTTCGGCCTCTCGGTCGAGCCTTCCACGCTGGAGGCCTCGGTCCAGGCCGGCACGGCCGCGCGGACCGTGCGGCTGGCGATCCATCGGGGTCTTCTCAACTACGGCGTTGACGGCAAGCTTTCGTCCGAGCTTGCCCAATCCTATTCCGTCAGCCCCGACGGCAAGGAATACACTTTCATCCTGCGCAAGGCTTCCTTCCACGACGGCGAGCCGGTCACGGCCGAGGACGTCAAGGCAACCTTCGCCTGGCTGCTCGGCCCCAATTCGCGGGCCACCTACAAGGGCGAACTCGGGGTGATCGATTCGATCGAGGTCGTGGACCCCCAGACGGTGCGCTTCCACCTCAAGAATGTCTTCGTGCCCTTCCCTCACTATCTGGCACTGGCGGAGAGCGCCATTCTGCCCAAGGCATGGCTGGAGAAAAACGGAACCAACCCCAACGCCGCTCCCGTCGGGGCCGGGCCGTTCCAGTTCGTCACCTGGTCGCGTGGACGCGAGATCGTCCTGAAGAAGTTCCCCGGCTACTACAAGGCCGGCAAGCCCGGGGTCGACGAACTCCACTTTCAATTCACGACGGACGATGACACGCGCGTCAACGCCATCCGCACAGGCGACGTGGACATCATCGAATACGTCCCCTGGAAGGATCTTCCGGCCCTGAAGAAGGACAAGAACATCCGCATCGAGTCCACCTCCGGGCCGTTCATGATGTTGCAGTTCAACACCCACTTCGAACCTTTCTCAAAGCCCGAGGTGCGGCAGGCGGTTTCCTATGCCATCAACCGCGCGGTCGTCATCGATACGGCCTTCAACGGTGCCGGCACTCCCCTGTATGGCCTGCCGTTCGTCAAAGGAGCCCCCGGCTACAACCCGGCGCTGGAGAACTACTTCTCCTACAATCCGGCGAAGGCCAAGGAGCTGCTGGCCAAGGCCGGCTATCCCAATGGCTTCAAGGCCCGGCTGCTGGCCACCGCCCAGTACGGCTACCACATGAACACCGCCATCGCGGTCAAGAGCGAGCTGGCCAAGGTGGGCATCGACGCCGATCTCGATCTTCCCGACTGGGCCGGACGGATGGCGAAAAACAATGCCGGCAACTACGACTTCGTGGTAGCCGGCACCGCGGGCGACATCACCGACCCGGACTGGCTGTCCAACTTCTACTACGGCGGCAAGCAGCTGGTGCGGATGAACAACTCGCCCTATTTCGATGATCCCGAGATCAACCGCCTGCTCGATGCCGGTCGCGTAACGCTCGACGAGACGGCCCGCGCCAAGATCTACGACGAATTCGCCAAGCGGGCCCTGGAGCTTTCCCCGTTCGCCTACATCATGTGGCGGGACCAGTCCTATGCGGTGCGCAGCAACGTGTCCGGCTTCACCAACCTGCCTGGGTTCCTGAGCTTCCAGTCCGGCTATTCGCTGGAAAACGTGACTCTGAAATAGCGCCCGCCGCCCGAGGGCCGCGCAAGCGGCCCTCCCTGCGGGCGGCGGGGAAGACCGTTCGCGCTCCATGACTGTGGCGAGAATGGACGAGCCCTTTGCCGCTCTCGATGCCTTCATCCGGCGCATCCGGCAGAACGAGCTGATCCGGCTCTGGCAGCGCCGCCGTCCGACCGTACTGTTCATCCCCCACGACGCCGAAGAGGCCGTGCTGCTCGGCGCGCGCGTGGTGGAACCCGCCGGCGATCGCCCGATGGGCCCGCGCGCCTTCGCCATCATGCCCCGTTCCGACGCCCCCCCCCTCCGTTGCGGCGTTGCGCGGCAGGAAGGTCGGCGGCACACGCGGCCCCGCTGTCGGGCGCGATCGATGCCGCCCCCCTCGCGGGGGAAGCGCCTTCCTCCCGGGATTTCTGTTCTTTATTTGTTCGTTATTCCAGCCTAGCTTCTCCAAGACATGGAGCAATTTCCCATCGCCGCAACGTGCCGCCATTTCGCGCGGATGGCTGGCATCCTCCGCGCCGGCCGGAGGGCCTGACATGTGCGGGCGCTATGCCAACGCCACCCCGGCGGCGGATCTCGTGCGCCTGTTCGGGACGGTGCCCCCGACGCCGCAGCTCCAGCCGAGCTGGAATATCGCGCCGAGTCAGGAGGCCGCGGTCGTTCGGTGCCATCCTCAAACCGGGGAACGGCACCTCGATCTGCTGTTCTGGGGGCTGCTGCCGGCCTGGGCGCGGGGAACCCCGGCCGCCCCGCGACCGATCAACGCCCGCGCGGAGAGAATCGCCACCGCCCCGATGTTCCGGGATGCCTACCGCGCGCGCCGCTGCATCGTGCCTGCGAGCGCGTTCTACGAATGGCGCAGGGCGAGCGGCGGCAAGCAGCCCTTCGCCTTCGCGCGCGAGGGGAACGGGCCGATCGCCTTTGCCGGCCTGTGGGAGGGATTCCGCCGGCCCGACGGGGAAATCGTGCGCAGCTTCGCGATCATCACGACGGCCGCCAACGCGGTCATGGCGCCGATCCACGAGCGCATGCCGGTGATCCTGGAACCGGAGGACTGGCCGCTCTGGCTGGGGGAGATCAAGGGCGATCCGGCATGCCTGCTGCATCCCGCCGCCGAGGGCGTGCTCCGCTGCTGGCCTGTCAGCACGCGGGTCAACAGCCCTGCCAACAACGATGCCCGGTTGCTCCTGCCGCTCGCGGCCCCTCCCGCGTGAACGCCCGGGGGGGCATCGCGACCAGACCTGGACCAGACAGGGAACAGGAATTCCGTGGGGTGGTGAGCCCGGAGGGACTTGAACCCTCGACCCCAAGATTAAAAGTCTCGTGCTCTACCGGCTGAGCTACGGGCTCGTCTGCCGCGCCATCAACCTGATGGCGCGGCCGAGGTCAAGTCGTTGGCTACTTCGCGTCGGTGGCCAGACGCATGCGGACGATCTTGTCGGGGTTGCTGACCATCCCGCTGCCGCCGCTGCCGCGCTTGATCTTGTCGACGAACTCCATCCCGGAGACCACCTGCCCCCAGATGGTGTACTGCCCGTCGAGCGAAGGCGCCGGGGCGAACATGATGAAGAACTGGCTGTCGGCGCTGTTGGGGTCGGAGGTGCGGGCCGCGCCCACGGTGCCGCGCAGGAAGCGCCGCTTGCGGGTGAACTCGGCCGGCAGCGTGCCCATCCCGGAGCCGCCGGTGCCGGTACCGGTGGGGTCGCCGCCCTGGGCCATGAAGCCCTCGATCACCCGGTGGAAGGGCACGCCGTCATAGAAATGCTTGGCGCACAGCTCCTTCACCCGCGCCACGGCCTTGGGCGCGATGTCGGGCAGCAGCTGGATCACGACTCGGCCATCCTTGAGGTCGAGGTAGACCGTGTTGGCGGGGTCGGCAGGGGTCTGGGCTTCGCTCATGCGGGCTGTCATCACTATTGGGGTTGTCAAAAGGGCCAGCAACATCCGTCGCTGCATTCTCAAGCTCCACTCGTCTTTTCATCGGCGTCCCGGACCTGGCGCAGGCGCGCCAGGGTCCGCTGCAGCGTCAGCGGCGGGACGAACGAGGAAATGTCGCCGCCATACTGCGCTATATCCTTCACGAAGCGCGACTGGATGAACTGGTGGCGCTCGCTCGCCATCAGGAACACCGTCTCGATACCCGAATCGATCCGGTAGTTCATCCCCGCCATCGCGAACTCGTAGTCGAAGTCGGTCACCGCCCGCAGGCCGCGCACGATCACCCGGGCGCCGATCTCGCGGGCGAAGTGCATCAGCAGCCCGCGGAAGGGTCTCACGTCGATGGTGGTGCCGGTGCGCCGGGCCAGGTCGCCGACCTCGGCCTCCACCAGCTCGACACGCTCCTCCAGCGGGAACAGCGGCCCCTTGGAGCCGTTGGTCGCCACCCCCACCACGAGCCGGTCCACCAGCCGGGCCGCCCGCAGGATGATGTCGAGGTGGCCGTTGGTCACCGGGTCGAAGGTGCCGGGATAGAGGCCGACCAGCGGTTTCTCGGTCATGCCTCGTCCTCCGGCCGAGCCCCCTCGGCCTCGGGGCCGTCCCCGCCGTTCTCCTCGCTCGCCTCGACCACCGGGAACACGCTGGTCACGCGCTCGCCGGAATCGACGCGGAACAGGGTCACCCCCATCACCGCGCGCCCGGTGATGCGCACCTGGTCGGCGGGCAGGCGGATCAGCCGCCCGGCATCGGTCACCAGCATCACCCCGTCGCCAGGGCTCACCGGCAGCATGCCCGCCACCGCCAGCCCGGTGCGCGGGCTGAGCACGATGTTGGCGATGCCCTGCCCGCCCCGGCCGCTCACGCGGTATTCGTAGGCCGAGCTGCGCTTGCCGAAGCCCTGGTCGGTCACGGTGAGCAGGAAGGCCTCGCGGGCCGCCAGCTCCTCGAAGCGCTCCGGGGTCATCGCCACATCGGCGCTCTCCTCCTCGGCCTCGTCCGTGGCGACGACTTCGGCCTCGCTCTCCTCCTCGCCGCCCGCGCGACGCTTCGCCGCGGAGAGCTTGAGATAGGTGACGCGCTCGTCGTTGCCGGCCTCGACATGGGCCAGCACCACCAGGCTGACCACCACGTCGGGGGTCTTGCCCTCCTGCAGCTTCACCCCGCGCACGCCGGTGCTGTCGCGCCCGGAGAACACGCGCAGCGCATCCTCGGTGATCAGGAAGCGGATGCACCGCCCCAGCCGCGTGGCGAGCAGCATGTCGTCGCCCTCGCGGCAGGTGGCCACGCCGATCAGCCGGTCGCCCTCGTCGAGCTTCATGGCGATCAGCCCGGAGGGGCGCACGTTGCGGAAGTCGGAGAGGCGGTTGCGCCGCACGTTGCCCTTCGCCGTGGCGAACACCAGGTGCAGGCTCTCCCACAGGCTCTCGTCCTGGGGCAGCGGCAGCACGGTGGTGATCTCGTCGCTGCCGAGTTCGGGCAGCAGATTGACCAGCGCGCGCCCCTTGGCGGTGGGCCCGGCCTCGGGCAGGCGCCACACTTTCTGGCGGTAGGCCTTGCCGCCGGAGGAGAAGAACAGCACCCACTGGTGGGTATGCGCGTTGAAGCTGCGCGTCACGATGTCGTCGCCGCGGGTGGCCGCCGCCGAGCGTCCGCGTCCGCCGCGGTTCTGCTGGCGGAAGGTCTCGAGCGGCGTGCGCTTGATAAAGCCGTCGCGGGTGATGGTCACCACCATCTGCCCCGGCTCGATCAGGCTCTCGTCATCCTGGTCGGCGATCCCCTCGGCGATCTCGGTCAGCCGCGGCGAGGTGATGGCGGCGCGCACGGCGGCGAGTTCGTTCTTGAGCACCTCCATGCGGCGGATGTGGCTGCCGATGAGCTCCAGCAGATCGGAAATCCGCGCCGCCACCTCGTGCATCTCGGCGTGGATCTTGTCGCGCTCCAGCCCGGTCAGCCGCTGCAGGCGCAGTTCCAGGATGCCGCGTGCCTGCTCCTCGGTGAGGTTGACGTTCCCCTCGGCCACGACGTTGCGGGAATCCTCGATCAGATCGAGCAGCGGCAGCACCTCGGCGGCCGGCCAGGCGTGCGTCATCAGGGCGGCGCGGGCGGCGTTGGCGTCGGGCGAGGTGCGGATCAGGCGGATCACCTCGTCGATGTTGGCCACCGCGATGGCCAGCCCGACCAGCAGATGCGCCCGGTCGCGCGCCTTGTTCAGCTCGAAGCGCGAGCGGCGGAGGATGACCTCCTCGCGGAAGGCGATGAAGGCGGCCAGCGCGTCCTTCAGCCCCATCAGCCGCGGCCGCCCGTGGTCCAGCGCCAGCATGTTGACGCCGAAGGTGGTCTGCAGGGCGGTGAAGCGGAACAGCTGGTTGAGCACCACCTCGGCGGTGGCCTCGCGCTTGAGCTCGACGACGATGCGCAGGCCCGAGCGGTCGGACTCGTCGCGCATGTCGGAGATGCCTTCGATCTGCTTGGCGCGCACCAGCTCGGCGATGCGCTCCATCAGCGTGGCCTTGTTCACCTGGTAGGGGATCTCGGTGAACACGATCTGCTCGCGGTCGCGGTGGCGCGGCATCGCCTCGATCGCCGAGCGCGCGCGCAGGATCAGCGACCCGCGCCCGGTCTGGTAGGCCTGGCGGATGCCGGCGCGGCCGAGGATCAGCGCCCCCGTCGGGAAGTCCGGCCCGGGGACGATCTGCATCAGCTCGTCGAGCTCGGTCTCCGGCACGTCGATCAGCCGCAGGGTGGCGTCGATGATCTCGCCGGGGTTGTGCGGCGGGATGTTGGTCGCCATGCCCACGGCGATGCCGTTGGCCCCGTTGACGAGCAGGTTGGGGAAGGCCGCCGGCAGCACCGCCGGCTCCATCATGCTCTCGTCGTAGTTGGGCACGAAGTCCACGGTGTCCTGATCGATGCCATCGATCAGGAAGCTCGAGGCCTTGGCCAGCCGGGCCTCGGTGTAGCGCATGGCCGCGGGCGGATCGCCGTCCACCGAGCCGAAATTGCCCTGCCCGTCGATCAGCGGCACGCGCATCGAGAAGGTCTGCGCCATGCGCACCATGGCGTCGTAGATCGCGGAGTCGCCGTGCGGATGGTATTTGCCCATCACGTCGCCGACCACGCGGGCCGACTTGCGGTAGGGCTTGTCGGCGGTATAGCCGCCCTCCTGCATGGCGAACAGGATACGCCGGTGCACCGGCTTGAGCCCGTCGCGGGCATCCGGGAGGGCGCGCGCGACGATCACCGACATCGCATAGTCGAGGTAGGAGCGGCGCATCTCCTCCTCGAGCACCACGGGCACCATGTCCGAGGGCGGCTCGCTGCCGTCCGCAGGGGAACCGTTGGGAGGCTGGCCGGGAGGGGTTGGCGTATCGCTCAAGTCATTCGTCTCTGCGGTGCGGCGACCGGCCGGAGGACCGGGGCCTTGGGGAAAGCGTCATCGGCTGCCAGGGAAGCGCAAGACAGGGGAAGCGACCGACTCCGTGCCCGACTCCACACCACGTCTCCGCCGATCTGTCTCTCTAGCACGCCTGCGCCGCGAGGGGGAGGCCACCACGCGCCCGTCCCCCGGGGGGCTTCTGGCGGGGCCGCGTCAGGTGCATGAAGGGGGAGGAAACCGGAGACCGAAGCGATCCGGCTTCACCGCGCGCCCCCCCGAAGTCCCCCAGCGGAGTTTCCCGTCATGGCCGAATCGTCTCCCGT
>CALNAL010000338.1 GCA_937874445.1 uncultured Acetobacteraceae bacterium
CAGAAGACGGCATACCAGCGCTGCGCATGTCTCGGGGGCTCGGAGATGTGTATAAGAGACAGCGGCCGCGCCGGCGCCCCGCCCGCCGCGCCGCTCGACGACACCATGCTGATCTCCTACGCGCTCGACGCCGGGCGCCACGGCCACGGCATGGACGAGCTGGCCCTGCGCCACCTCGGCCACCGCTGCATCGCCTACGACGAGGTCACCGGCACCGGCCGCGCCCGCATCTCCTTCGCCGAGGTGCCGCTGGCCCGCGCCGCCGAATACGCCGCCGAGGACGCCGACGTCACCCTGCGCCTGTGGCTGGCCCTGCGCCCGCGCCTGCGCCCGGAACACGCCCTGGCCCTCTACGAGCAGATCGAGCGCCCCCTCTCGGCGGTGCTGATGGCCATGGAACAGGCCGGCGTGCTGGTGGACGCCACCGAGCTGGGCCGCCTCAGCCGCGACTTCGCCGCCCGCATGGCCGCGATGGAAAAGGAAATCCACGCCCTCGCCGGCCACGACTTCAACGTCGGCAGCCCCAAGCAGCTCGGCGAGGTGCTGTTCGACGAGATGTCCCTCCCCGGCGGCAAGCGCATGAAGACGGGCGCCTGGGGCACGGATTCCTCGGTGCTCCAGACCCTCGCCGACCAGGGCCTGGACCTGCCCGCCCGCGTGCTGGCCTGGCGCCAGCTCGCCAAGCTCAAGTCCACCTACGCCGACGCGCTGGTCGAGCAGATCAACCCCGCGACGGGGCGGGTGCACACCTCCTTCGCCATGGCCATCACCTCCACCGGCCGCCTCTCCTCCACCGACCCCAACCTGCAGAACATCCCGGTGCGCACCGAGGAGGGCGGACGCATCCGCCGCGCCTTCGTCGCCGCCCCCGGCAACGTGCTGGTCTCGGCCGACTACTCGCAGATCGAGCTGCGCCTGCTGGCCCACGTCGCCGACCTCCCCGCCCTGCAGGAGAGTTTCGCGCGCGGCGAGGACATCCACGCCCGCACCGCCTCCGAAGTGTTCGGCATCCCCATGGAGGGGATGGACCCGCTGACCCGCCGGCGCGCCAAGGCGATCAACTTCGGCATCATCTACGGCATCTCGGCGTTCGGCCTGGCCCGCCAGCTCGGCACCTCCCCCGGCGAGGCCCGCGCCTACATCGACGCCTATTTCGCCCGCTACCCCGGCATCCGCGACTACATGGAGGCGGCCAAGGAGGAGGCGCACGCGCACGGCTACGTCACCACCCCCTTCGGCCGGCGCTGCTGGATCGCGGGCATCGCCGAGAAGAACCAGGCCCGCCGCGCCTACGCCGAGCGCCAGGCCATCAACGCCCCGCTCCAGGGGGGGGCGGCCGACATCATCAAGCGCGCCATGGTCCGCCTGCCCGCCGTCCTGGCCCGCTCCGGCCTGCCCGCCCGCATGCTGCTCCAGGTCCACGACGAACTGATCTTCGAAACCCCCGCCGAACACGCCGAGGCCACCGCCGCCCTCGCCCGCGAGGTGATGGAAGGCGCCGCCACCCTCAAGGTGCCGCTGGTCGTCGAAACCGGCAGCGGCGCCAATTGGGCGGAGGCGCACTGACTGGGAAGGCAAGGCAAGGTCTTCTTTTCCTGAAGGAAAAGAAGCAAAAGGACTTCATCCTTTTGGCTCCGCGCGTGCCGCAGGCGCACGGCCTCCCTGGAGAAACCGAGTGTCGGGTGGGGGCCAAGGGAGATGAGGCCGATCATCACTGATGTTGCGGCCAATTTGAACCCGTTCGAAGACAACTCCCGGGGCAAACGGAGCTTGCGCGCCTAATCCTAATGACGGTCACGCTTGTTACAATCTTCCGATCGTTGCGAAGAACTTACGTGAAATCTATCGCTCGAAGGGGATCGAAACGGCGAAGAGGCTGTGGATCGGCAAGGATAATCTTCACGTGCGCCTCGGACTAGCCGGAGCTTGATCCGGACAACCGGGTAAGTGCAGTCTGATGGTCAACGGTGTCTATGGATAATGGGATGAGCGTTACCGAAACCCTGGTCTGGACTGTAGGCCATTCGACGCATTCATATGAACGGTTGCGCGAACTGCTGCGCTCCGCAGGCATCACCGCGGTGGCCGACGTGCGCACTTCGCCATTCTCCCGTCATTTTCCGCATTTCAACAGAGACGTATTGAAAAGCGAACTCCGGACGGATGGCATCGTCTATTCGTTCCTTGGAAAAGAACTCGGCGGGCGACCGCGGGGGCATCAGTTCTATTGCAATGGGGTTGCCGACTATGAACGTATGGCCCTCTCCCCCGATTTTGTGCGTGGTCTCGAAAGAGTGCTGGAGGGCGCCCAAAAATACCGCATCGCGCTTATGTGCTCTGAACAGAACCCCCTGGACTGCCACAGATGTCTCCTCGTCGGGCGAGCACTGGCCGGGCGGGGAGTGGGCGTGAAACACATCTTGGCGAACGGCGCCATCGTGGATCACCGAGATCTCGAGGCACGGCTATTGAAATCCGAAGATCGGGAAAGCATCGATCTGTTTCTGTCGTTGGATGAGCGACTGGCCGAGGCCTACCGCAAGCGTGCCTGCAAGGTTGCCTATCCTGAGCAGCCCGATAGCTCTGAAATCAATGCCACAACAGAACAGAATAAAATATGACGCAAATCAATGTCTTCACTATTGGTTTCACAAAATCTAACGCCGAGCATTTTTTCGAGCGCCTGCTGAAGGCGGGCGTGAAGAAGATCATCGACGTGCGTCTACACAATACATCGCAGCTGGCAGGATTCGCCAAGGCTGACGATCTTGCCTATTTTCTCAAAAATATTTGTAATATCGAATACGTTCATCAACCTATCCTTGCGCCGACGGATACCATCCTAAAGGCATACAAGAAAGAAAAGGGAGATTGGGACGTCTATCAGGACCATTTCCGGCATCTCATGGAAGAGCGGAAAATTGAGCAACGTCTGAAGCCGGACATGCTGCAAGGCGCCTGCCTGCTCTGCTCGGAAGCTACTCCGTGCCACTGCCATCGGAGGCTGGTGTGCGAATACCTTAACAGCAAATGGGGGGGCCTGTTGAGCGTCAAGCACCTTTAGTCTAACGGCATCGAGGTGGGCGGGGGCAATGTTCTGAGAGTCTGGCTCTGAACTCACGCGGAACGAGCATTTCGCCTGACGCGGAGGAGGACGGAAGCGGCGTAGACGAAGGCGATTGCGGAAGCGAGAGTGGCCTCGAAGTCCTTGGCGAGGCGGCGGTTTCGTCCGAGCCAGGCGAAGCAGCGCTCAACCCCCCAACGGCGCTTGTGGACACAGAAACCGACCTGCCGGGCGGGCTTGCGGACGATCTCGATGGCGATGGCGGTGGCCTTGCGCAGCATGGCGAACCAGCCATAGACCGTCTGGTGGGGCGGGAAGCACGGAGGCAGCATCGGCCAGGCAGGCGACCGCCCGGACTTTCGGCGCGGCGGCAACAGCGGCTCCAAGACTGCCCATTCCGCGTCCGTCAGGTCACCGGCGACGTGCAATCCTTCCCGGCTATGTTGCTGGCGGGGGGCCGCGATCCATATCGCGCGGCTCCCACATGGTCTCGACAACCCGTTGGAATCACATCAGATCGTGGTCACTCAACCTTCGTTCCGAAGGCGTTCTTAGACGGCCTCTAAGCAGAACGGACGCCGGCGACGAAGGTATTGACCTCGCTGGTGAGCTGTTCGGCCTGCTTGGACAGATCGGAAGCAGCGGTCAGCACCTGGCCGGCGGCAGCGTCGGTTTCGTTGGCGGCCTGGCTGACGCCCTGGATGCCCTCCGACACCTCGCTGGCGGCCTGACTGGTCTGCTGGACGTTGCGCGCGATCTCCGAGGTCGCCGCCCCCTGCTCCTCCACCGCCGCGGCTATGGTGGTCGCGATGGTGCCGACTTCCTCGATCGTGACGGAAATCCCGCGGATCGCCTCGACGGCCTCGTGGGTCGCGGCCTGGATCTGGGCGATTTGCGCGCCGATCTCCTCGGTCGCCTTGCCGGTCTGGCTGGCCAGGCTTTTCACTTCCGAGGCCACCACCGCGAAACCCTTGCCGGCGTCGCCAGCGCGGGCGGCCTCGATGGTGGCGTTCAGAGCCAGCAGGTTGGTCTGGCTGGCGATATTGGTGATCAGCCCGACCACGGTGCCGATCTTTTCGGCGCCCTCGGCGAGGGCATGCACGATGGCGTCGGTGCGCCGCGCGTCATCCACCGCGCGGCCGCTGATTTTCGACGACTGGGCCACCTGGCGGCTGATTTCGTCGATCGAGGAGGTCAGCTCCTCGGCCGCCGAGGCAACCGTCTGCAGGCCGGTGCTGGCCTCCTCCGAGGCGGAGGCAACGACGGAGGCCTGCTGGTCACTCCGGCGGGCTGTCTCGGTCATGGCCTGGGCGGTGGCCTCCAGTTCCGTCGAACTCGACGACAGCATGCCCACGAGGCTGCCGACCCGGGATTCGAAATTGTCGGCCAGCCGGATCAGGGTGGCCTTCTGCTCGGCCGCGGCCCTGCGCTTGAGCTCGTCCTGCTCGGCACGCAGGCGTTTCGCCTCGATCATGCCCTCCTTGAACACCAGCAACGCGGCGGCCATCTCACCGACCTCGTCGCGCCGCTCGGTGCCGGGGACTGCGGTGGTGAGATCGCCCTTCGCCAGGTGTCCCATGGCGGATTTGAGCCGTCCAAGCGAACTGGTGATGTCGTGGTTGACCCCCCAGGCCGCCAGCAGCATCAGCGCCAGAATGGCACCGCTGATGCTGCCGATGCGCAGCAGCGAAGCATGAAACTCCGCATCGAGATCGTCGATATAGGCCCCGGACAAAATGATGATTTTCCACGGCGGGAAGCGGGTGACGGCGGCGAGCTTGCGCAGCGGCACGGTTTGCCCGGGCCGAGGGAACATATAACTGGCCGTGGCGCTGTCGCGATCGCCCAGGGCTGCGTACAGCAGGTCGCTGATCGGTTGGCCGGTCGCAACATCCAGTGAACTTGGCTTGCCCTCCAGCGCCGGATTGGTTCCGTGGATAAATGTTTTTCCGTCGAGCGTGTTCGCGCTGATATAGCCATTGCCGTCGTCAAAGCGGATGGCATGGATTTGGTCACGGAACAAGGCGATGGCCTGCTCGTGGGTGATCTCGCCGGCCGCCACCCGCGCCTGAAGCGCCTGCGCCTGCGATACGGTGGCCGACACGACCGCCTGCAGCTTCTCCACCCGGTCTTCGATCATGCGCTCGTGCAGCATGACGCTGCCCAGCAGCGCTGAGGCCCCGAGGCCAACTCCCGACAGCACCAGCAGCAGGGCCAATTTCGTGCGAAGCTTGAAGCGGCTGAGAAGCTTCATGTGTTTTTCCTGTCCCCCAGGCACTGGACCTCTGGTGTCAACATAGCCGGAGGAGGTGAACAATTTGTTCTTGTGAAGCGGCTGCCAGTTTCGTGGAACCGCATTCATCATAACTTGCGGGGATCGAGGGGCTGATGCGCCCAAGCCGGCCGGGATCATCGCACCGCACGACTCACCCTCCGCCATAGGTTTCGCGGCCGCGGAAGGGCGCGTACGGAAAATCCGCAAACGTTTGCGAGTTGGCGACACTTCGGCTACAATGGCATCCCAGGAAGGGATGGCCTCGAAATCTTTTCATGATAACCACTCTGAAAGACGTCTCACGTCTCGCCGATGTTTCCCTCACGACCGTCTCGCACGTCGTGAATGGTACCCGTCCTGTCTCCGAGAAGCTGCGGGCACGCGTCGAGGCGGCGATCCGGCAGATCGGCTACACCCCCAACTCTCTTGCCCGGTCCCTCAAGCTTTCCTCGAGCCGTACCCTCGGGCTGGCCATCCAGGATATCCGCAATCCCCACTTCACCGAGATCGTCTACGCCCTGGAGGAGCGCGCCCGCGAACGTGGATTCACGCTCCTTCTCAGCGACTTCGGAGACGATCCGGCCCGTGAGAGCGACGCCCTGCGCGTGTTCGTCGAGCGCCGGGTGGACGGGCTGATCATCGCGCCCACTTCCAACGGTGCCGCCGCTCTCGCCTGGCTGCGCGGGCGCGGTGTGCCGGCCGTCCAGATCGATCGCATCGCCGATCCCGGCTTCGACTACGTCGTCGTTTCCAACCATGCCGCCACCCGGCGCCTGGTGACCCATCTCTGCCAGAAGGGCCACCGGCGCATCGCCATGCTGGGCGGCCTGATGGGGCTGAGCACGAGCCGCGAGCGGGTGGCGGGATACCGGCGCGCGCTACGCGATGCCGGTCTGCCGGTCGATCCAGGTCTCATCGTCGTGGGCTGCTCTCAGCCCGAATCGGCCCGGATCGCGACCCATGCCCTTCTCGACCAGGCCGCCCCGCCCACCGCCATCGTCGCGGGCAACAATCTCAAGGCTCTGGGGGCCCTGCGCGCACTGGGCGAGCGCAACCTGCGGGTTCCCGAGGATGTCGCGCTCGTCTCCTTTGACGATTTTCCCTGGGCGGACCTCTTCCGGCCCCGCCTCACCACCGCCGCCCAGCCCTGCCGTGCCCTCGGCGAGCGCGCCGTCGATCTGCTGCTCGACCGCATCCGCGACCCCGGTCTCGCCCCCCGTCACGTCCGCCTCGGCGTGGAGATCCGCCACCGGGAATCGTGCGGATGCGCCGCCGGAGCGCCGTTCTCCCCGACCACGCCTCATGTGCCAACGTCCAAGAGCGTTTGAGGACACATCTTCATGCTTTCCATCACCGTTTCCCTCGTCCGGCTCGGCCTGGAAGCCTCCGACAAGGAGGACGCGATCCGCAAGACCGCGGCCATTCTGGCCGAGGCGGGCAGCGTCGATCCGCGCTATGCCGATTCCATGCTGGGGCGGGAGAGGCAGATCTCGACCTACCTCGGCAGCGGGATCGCCATTCCCCACGGCATGCGCGAGGATGCCCCGATGGTGCACCGCACCGCGGTGGCCGTCGCCCAGTTCCCCAAGGGGGTCCGCTGGAACGACGCGGGCGATATCACCTACCTCGCGGTCGGCATCGCCGCGACTTCCGACGAGCATATCCAGGTGCTCGCCAACCTGACCGGCGTGTTGCAGGACGAGGCCGTTGCCGAGCGCCTCGCCCATACCGGCGACGCGCAGGAGATCGTGCGCGCGCTCAACGGCGCCCCGACGCCCCCTGCCGCGTCCGCGGCGCTGCCGGAGGGATACGGCCATGTCGCCGAAGTCGCCGTGGCCGATGCCACGGGCTTCCATGCGCGTCCGGCCACGCTGTTCGCCGGCATGGCCAAACGCTTCTCCGCCGACATCCTGGTCGGCTGCGACGGCAAGCTCGTCAACGGCAAGTCGATGGCGGCGCTGCTGACGCTCGGCGCGGAGCACGGCGCACTCCTGAGCATCGCGGCCCGGGGAGGCGACGCCGAGGCGGCGGTGAAGGCCCTCGCCGGAGCCGTGGCCGCCGGCTTCGACAAGGACGAATCCGACGCGCCGGCGAGAGGGCCGCTGCCGAGTCTGGTCTTCCAGGGCGAGGTCCTGCGGGGTGTCGCGGCCGCCCCGGGGGTGGTGATCGCCCCAAGCCATCGCCTGCGCCGCCGCTCGGTGACGGTCAGCGAAGCGCCCCGCGGCGATCCGGCCGCCGAGGAGGCGCTGCTGCGGGCCGCCCTGGCCGCGGCACGCGAGCAGTTGCGCGCCCTGCACGCCTCGGTGGCGGCCCGCTCGGGCAGCAAGCAGGCGGCCATCTTCCTGGCCCATCAGGAGCTGGTGGACGATCCCGATATGCTCCAGGCCGCCGTCGCCGCCATCGCCGGCGGCGCCTCCGCGGCCCGCGCCTGGGCCGACGTGACGCAGGCGCGCGCGGCCGAACTCGGGGGCGTGCACGACGCTAATCTCGCCGAGCGCGCCAAGGATTTCCGCGATGTCGGCACTCGGGTTCTGCGCGTGCTGGCCGGCGACCAGGCCCCGCTCCGGCTCGATCTGCCCGACCATCCGGTGGTGCTGGTCTCGGAGGATCTCGCTCCCTCCGATACGGCCGGCCTCGATCCCCGCAAGGTGGTGGGCATCGTGACCGCGCTGGGCGGGCCGAACTCCCATACGGCCATTCTCGCGCGCGGCCTGGGCATTCCCGCGGTGGTCGGCCTGGCCGATCCGGCGATGCGCCTGGAGGACGGCACCGAGCTGGTGGTGGACGGTTCCGACGGCCTGGTGCTGCCCCGCCCCGGCGCGTCCGACCGCGCGCTCGCCGAGGAGGCTCGCCGTGCCTACCTGCGGGCCTCCGACGACGCCGCCCGCGACGCCTTCCGCCCCGCGGTGACGCGCGACGGGCGGCGGCTGGAGACGGTGGCCAACATCGGCAATGCGGAGGAGGCCGAGCGCGCGATCCGGGCCGGCGCCGAAGGCGTGGGCCTGCTGCGCACCGAGTTCCTTTTCCTCGACCGCGAGAGCGCCCCCGACGAAGAGGAGCAGTTCCAGGCGCTGCACACCATGACCCGGGCCCTCAATGGCCTGCCGCTGGTGGTCCGCACCCTCGATATCGGCGGCGACAAGAGCATCCCCTATCTGCGGCTCGCTCCCGAGGACAATCCCTTCCTCGGCATCCGCGGCCTGCGGCTTTGCCTGCAGCGGCCCGACCTGTTCCAGCCGCAGCTGCGCGCCATCGTGCGGGCGGCCCGCGCGGCCCCGGCGGATGCGGTGCGGGTGATGTTTCCGATGGTGGCCTCCATCGAGGAGTACCGCGAGGCCAAGGGACTCCTCGAGAAGGTGCGCCTGGAGCTGGACGGCCCGGCGATCGAATGCGGCATCATGGTGGAGGTGCCCTCCGCCGTGACCATGGCCGATGTGCTGGCCCGGGAGGTCGATTTCTTTTCCATCGGCACCAACGATCTCACGCAGTACGTTCTGGCGATGGACCGGCTGCATCCGGGGCTGGCCGCCCGGGCCGATGCCTTGCACCCGGCGGTGCTGCGCATGATCGCGCAGGTGGTCCGGGCGGCGCACGCGCAGGGGCGTTGGGTGGGCGTATGCGGCAACCTTGCCGCCGACGCCGCCGCCTGCCCGATTCTGGTGGGCCTCGGCGTGGACGAGCTGTCGGTCAGTCCGCCCTCGGTCCCCGAGCTCAAGGCCCGCATCCGTGCCCTTGCGATGAAGGCCGCGCGCGATCTCGCCGACCGGGCCCTGGCCTGTGCCACCGCCGCCGAGGTGAGGGCCCTGCGATGAACCCCGATGACAGCGTTCTGCCCGATGGCGACATCCTCACCGTCACCCTCAATCCCGCGCTCGACCTGACCGCCGGCCTTGATGAATTGGTGCCCGGCGCGGTCAATCGCGTGGCCATGGCCCAGAGCGATCCTGGCGGCAAGGGCGTGAACGTGGCGGGCTTCCTCGCGCCGTGGCAAGTGCACCTGGGGCAGAGGCAGGGGCACCTGGGGCAGGTGCGCCTGGCCGCCACCGGCTTCCTCGGCGGCGACAATGCCGAGCCCTTCCGCAACATGTTCCGGCTCAACCGCATCGACGACCGTTTCCTGACCGTGGGCGGCGCCACGCGCACCAACATCAAGATCGTCGAGCGGGACGGCGCGCGCATCACCGACCTCAATTTCCCGGGCTTCTCCGTCTCGCCCGAGGAGGAGGGGAGGCTGGAGGAGGCCATCGGAACGCTCGCTGCCCGGTACCGCTGGGTGCTGTTCTGCGGCAGCGTGCCGGCCGGCGCGGCTCCCGGCATCTACGCCCGCCTCATTGCCCGCGCCCGTGCCTCCGGCGCCCGGGTGGCCCTGGACACCTCCGGCCCCGCGCTCGTGGCCGCGCTCGCGGCGGTCCCCGACGTCATCAAGCCCAACGGCGAGGAACTCGGTGAAGCCCTCGGCCGTTCCATCACCACGCTCGCCGAGGCGGCCGAGGCGGCGCGGGAGATGCGCCGGCGCGGCGTGGCGGAGGTGATGGTCTCGCTCGGCGCCGAGGGGGCGGTGTTCGCCTCCGGGGGCGAGATGGTCCACGCCGTGGGACACGCCGGGCGGATTCGCTCCACCGTCGGGGCCGGCGATGCCCTCCTCTCGGGCTACATGCTCGGCCTTTTGCGCGGTTTGCCGCTGGCCGGGCGGGCGCGTCTGGCCACCGGCTTCTCCCTGGGGGCCCTGAGCATGCTCGGCCCCCATCTGCCTCCCGTGGCTCAGGTGGAAAGCCTGGCGGCGTCCGTCGCCGTCGTTCCCCTTTGAAAGCCCAATCCCCAAACCAAGGAAAGAAAACGGTCCAAATGAGCAAGCTCATCGCCCTGACCGCCTGCCCGTCGGGGGTCGCCCACTCGATCATGGCTGCCGAGGCTCTCAAGAAACAGGGCGCCCTGATGGGCCACCGGCTCGTGGCCTATGTGCTGGACCCCGCCGAGCCCGTCTGGCCCGAGGCGGACGAACTGCTGTCGGCCGAGGGGATCATTCTCGCGACCGACACCCAGCTCGACACCAGTCCCATCGGGCAGCTGCCGCTCTATGTGACGAGCACGGCCTCGGCGATCCGCGACCCCGCCGGCGCCATCCACGCCGCCCTGGCGCGCCTGCCTGCCCCCGCCGCGCCTGCCGTGCCTGCCCCCACTGGGCCCGCCTCTGCCGCGCCCGCGCCCGTGCCCGCCGGTGCGACGAAGCGCATCGTCGCCGTGACCTCCTGCCCCACCGGCATCGCGCACACCTTCATGGCGGCCGAGGGGCTCAAACGCGGAGCCGAGGCCCTCGGACACGAGATCCACGTCGAGACACAGGGCTCGGTGGGCGCCGGCAACGTGCTGACCCCCGAGCAGATCGCGGCTGCCGACGTGGTGGTGATCGCCGCCGACACCAAGGTCGATCTCGCCCGTTTCGCCGGCAAGGCGCTCTACCAGACCGACACCACCTCGGCGCTGAAGAAGCCGCAGGACGTCATCCGCGCGGCCCTTCAGGAGCAGGCCCCCAAGGCCGCCGCCCCGGCCCGGGCCGCATCCACCACCGCGCCCGCCACGCCGAAAAAGACGTTCGTCGGCCGCAAGCCGCAGACGGGTCCCTACAAGCACCTGCTCACCGGCGTCTCCTACATGCTGCCCGTGGTGGTGGCCGGCGGTCTGCTGATCGCGCTGTCTTTCGTCTTCGGCATCACCGCCTTCAAGGAGCCGGGCACCCTGGCCGCCGCGCTGATGGATATCGGCGGCGGCACGGCCTTCAAGCTCATGGTGCCGGTGCTCTCGGGCTACATCGCCTATTCGATCGCCGACCGCCCCGGCCTCGCGCCCGGCCTCATCGGCGGCATGCTCGCCAACACGATCGGCGCGGGCTTCATCGGCGGCATCCTCTCCGGCTTCATCGCCGGCTACGTCGCCAAGGCGATCAAGGACAACGTCAAGCTGCCGCAGACCCTGCAAGGCCTGATGCCGGTGCTGATCATCCCGCTGTTCGCGACGGCCATCGTCGGCCTGCTGATGATCTATGTGGTCGGCACCCCGGTGAAATACGTGCTCGACGGCCTGACCGCCTGGCTGCAGGGGATGTCCTCCACCAACGCCGTTCTGCTGGGCGCGCTGCTGGGGCTGATGATGGCCTTCGACATGGGCGGGCCGGTCAACAAGGCGGCCTACACCTTCAGCGTCGGCCTGCTGGGCTCGAACACCTTCCTGCCGATGGCCGCGACCATGGCCGCCGGCATGACCCCGCCGCTCGCCCTGGCCCTGGCCACCGTGCTGGCGCCGCGCAAGTTCACCACGAGCGAGCGCGAGGCCAACAAGGCGACTGCGGTCCTCGGTCTGTGCTTCATCACCGAGGGGGCCATCCCCTACGTGGCCCGCGATCCGGTGCGCATGATCCCGAGCATTATGGTCGGCAGCGCCGTGACCGGCGCACTCTCGATGCTGTTCGGATGCATGCTCCACGCGCCGCACGGCGGCGTGTTCACGCTGCTGATCCCGAACGCGGTGGATCACGTCTGGCTCTACCTCCTCGCGATCGTGGTCGGCACGCTCGTGAGCACGGCATTGATCGTGGCGGTCAAGAAGCCGGTAGAGGAGGCCGACGAAACCCTCGCCTGATCCGGTCCGAAGGGGGCGATCCGTCGGGTGTCCAGTGCTTCGCGGCGCGGGCACGGCGGCCAATCATCGCATAAGCATTGGCCTGGGGC
>CALNAL010000339.1 GCA_937874445.1 uncultured Acetobacteraceae bacterium
GTGGTGGTGCGCGACCTGTTCGAGGCGCTGCTGGAGGGGGGCGGGATCGACTGGCCGCGCCTGCTGCGCGCCCCCGCCACCGTGGCGGATCATACCGACATCCTGGCCGCGATGGCGCTGCTGCGCCGGGCCCCGGCGCAGATGGCGCTCGTGCGTGATGCCCGTGGCGCGCTCGTCGGCCTGCTCACCCCCGCCGACCTGCTGGCGGCGATCGCCGGGGAGTTCCCCGCCGCCGCGTAGGCATCGGGCGGGCCTAGAGCGTTTTCCGTTCGCACCGGCTCACGAAAAAATGCTCTAGCCCTTTGTTTTTTTGAGAAGATTCACGCGGCCTGGCGATCCCGCCGGATCGCGATCTGCTCTAGGTCGCCTCGACCAGACGGAATTTCCGCCCCGGGCCGATCAGCTCCAGCAGGAAGATCTCTTCGGGGATCACGCGGGCCACCACGTTGACCCGCGCGTCGGCCGGCAGGTCCTGCTGCTGGATCTGCAGGTTTCCCGCGTAGCGGCGGTAGAGGGGGTTGTCGATGGTGACGCTGCCGCGCGGCCGGGGCTGGCCTCCGGCCGCGGGTATCTCCGCCGTCCCGTCCGTCACCGCGGCCGCCCGGATGGCGCCGGCCGGGGGATCGGTGCGGTTGGTGTGCGCGGCGAACAGGAGGGCGCGCTCCGCCCTCTCCAGCGGCCGGGAGAGAGTCACCTGGAGTTCGATGCAGTCTTCCTGGAGGGCGCCGATCGCGGCGATCTCCGCCGGGTCCGCCAACGGGTCGCCGACGAGGACGTGATCCACCTCGCCGCCCCAGATCAGCTCCTTGGCCGCCTGCAGGGCGTTCCAGTGCCGGTGCGCCTCCAGCGGGGGGAGCCCGGCCTGCAACGGGCCGCGCGGGGTGCGGCGGGCGGGCACGAAGGCACCGACCGGAATGCCATGGCGCCGGAACGCCCGCGAACGCTGTGCGAACAGCGCGTGCGACAGGCCGCTCTCGGGGCGGGGATAGTAGTTGTGGCAGGCCTCGACGGCGCCGGCGGCGACGCCGGCGGCGAGCAGCCGCTCCAGGGCGGCCTCGTCGATCGTGCTGGCGTTGAGCACGACCGGCAGGTCGCCGTGGCGCGCCCACGCCGCGATCTCGTCCTCGGAGAAGCCGAAATCCAGCCGCACGGCCGCCACGCCGAGCCGGCGCAGCGCCGCGAGGTCGCCCCGGGCGGCGCCCAGGGCGGGGAAGGCCCGCGGGGAGATGTCGGCGGTGACCGCCAGGCCGAGGGCGGCGGCCTGCCCGACCATCCGGCGGAATTCCGCGAGAAGCTGCCCGCCGTCGGCCTCGGGGATGTGCAGCGAGGTGAACAGGCGCGAGAAGCCTGCCCGCCGGGCCAGTTCGAGATAGGCCAGAGCGGCCTCGGCGGGGCACCCCAGCCCCGGATAGAGCGAGATGCCTCTGCCGACCATGAAAACCCCTCCCGCCAGAAAACTGGAGCGCGGGGGAGGGGCCCCAAGGCTCCTACTTCGCCGTCGCTTCGTCCTCGATGCGACGTTCGTAGCGCTTGCGCTCGTGGGAATCGAGATAGCGCTTGCGCAGGCGGATGGCCGCGGGGGTCACTTCCACCAGCTCGTCGTCGTTGATGTAGGCGATGGCCTGTTCGAGGCTCATGCGGCGCGCCGGGGTGAGGATCAGCGCGTCATCCTTGCCGGCGGCGCGGATGTTGGTGAGCTTCTTTTCCTTGATCGGGTTGACCTCGATGTCGTTCTCGCGCGAGTGCTCGCCGATCACCATGCCCACGTACACGTCGTCGCCGGGATCGACGAACAGCGCCCCGCGCTCCTGCAGGAAGAACAGGGCGTACTGCACCGCCTTGCCGTTCTCGGTGGAGATCAGGCTGCCGGAGCGGCGCCCTTCGATGGCGCCCTTCCAGGGGCCGTAGCCCTCGAAGCTGCGGTTCATGATCCCGGTGCCGCGGGTGTCGGTGAGGAACTCGTTATGGTAGCCGATCAGCCCGCGCGAGGGCATGAGGAAGGTCAGGCGGGTCTTGTTGCCGCCGGAGGGGCGCATGTCCTGCAGCTCGCCCTTCCGCAGGCTCATCTTCTCGACGACGATGCCGGTGTAGGGCTCGTCGACGTCGATGATGACCTCCTCGATCGGCTCCTCGCGCTCGCCGGTCTCGGGGTTCTTGCGCGTCAGCACGCGGGGGCGGCCGATGGTCAGCTCGAAGCCCTCGCGGCGCATCGTCTCGATCAGCACGCCGAGCTGAAGCTCGCCGCGGCCGGACACCTCGAAGGCCTCGGTCTCGTTGGAGTCGGCCACGCGGATGGCCACGTTGCCCTCGGCCTCCCGGTAGAGGCGGTCGCGGATCTGGCGGGAGGTGACCTTCTTGCCGGCGCGCCCGGCGAGCGGGCCGTCGTTGATGCGGAAGGTCATCGCCAGGGTGGGCGGATCGACCGGGATGGCGTGCAGCGGCGTGGTGACTTCCGGCGAGGCGAGGGTGTCGGGGATGGTGGCCTCGGTGAGGCCGGCCACGGCGACGATGTCACCGGCATCGGCCTCGTCCACCGGCACGCGGTCGAGGCCGCGGAAGGACAGCAGCTTGGTCAGCCGCCCGCTCTCGACGATCGAGCCGTCCTCGCGCAGCACGTGCACGGGCATGTTCACCTTGGCGCGGCCCTGCTCGACGCGGCCGGTCAGCACGCGGCCGAGGTAGCTGTCGTAGTCGAGGATCGAGGCGACCATGGCGAAGGGCGCGTCGGCGTCGAGGTGGGGGGCCGGCACGTGCTTGAGGATGAGGTCGAACATCGGCGTCAGGTCTTTCCGTTCCTCGGAAAGCTCGTTGACCGCCCAGCCGTTGCGCCCGGAGGCGTAGAGCATGGGGAAGTCGAGCTGCTCGTCGGTGGCGCCGAGGGCCGCGAAAAGATCGAAGACCTCCTCGTGCACCTCGTCGGGGCGGGCGTCCTGGCGGTCGATCTTGTTGATCACCACGATCGGCTTGAGCCCGCGCATCAACGCCTTGTGAACGACGAACTTGGTCTGCGGCAGCACGCCTTCGGCGGCGTCCACCAGCACCAGCGCGCCGTCCACCATGCCGAGGATGCGCTCCACCTCGCCGCCGAAGTCGGCGTGGCCTGGGGTGTCGACGATGTTGATGCGGGTGCCGTTCCACACCACCGAGGTGCACTTGGCGAGGATGGTGATGCCGCGCTCACGCTCGAGGTCGTTGCTGTCGAGAGCGCGTTCGGCCACCTGCTGGTGCTCGCGGAAGGTGCCGGACTGCTTGAGCAGTTGATCGACCAGTGTCGTCTTGCCGTGATCGACATGGGCGATGATTGCGATGTTGCGCAGGTCCATGGGGCGCCTTCGGAAGGAGGGTTGGGGTGTGTCGTGCAGCAAGGGCCGTCCGCCGACCCTTCCGCTTCTTGCTGGCGGGAAGGTCGGGGGACGGCCCGTATGCTGTGGCGTTCACATAGGCCGCCCGGATGGCGATTGCGAGCGGCGTTTCGGCAGGGCAGGGGTCCGGTGACGCGCCGGCTGGTGTCCGCGCCGGGTCTCGTGTCCGTGATTCCACGGCCCTGGAGCCTGCGAAATCAGGACACTCTCTTTTTATTTTCAGGGACCAGCTGATCCGCTCCGTCCACTGCCGACGCGGCGAACTTCGCGGGCAGGACACTAGAGCAGCTGGGAGACGCCGGTTATCACCGAGGTGTAGAGGCTTTGCATGTGGTCGGCGTAGATGCCGACGGCGACGGTAATGGCGAGGAAGATTCCGCCGGCGATGATCCCATACTCGAGCGCGGTGGTGCCACGGCGATCGCGGCGCAGGGCGGTGGTCAGCGTGCGCAGAGCGGGCATCTTTTCCCTCCAGGCCGTGGAAAGCACGACTTCCGGGTCGTCATGATAGCGATCCCGACAGAGCCCGGCGCAACCCGGTGGGACCAGCTCGGTAACAAAGCCAAATAGTGTTACTGAAATATTTATGCAAGTTCAACGGCGAGAGGCACCCCGCCGGCGCCGCCGGAATTGATCCCCCGGAGCGCCGTCCCCCGATCGGCGGGGCGTGCCCGCGTCCTTACGATTCCCGGGCGGGCAGGGCGGCGAGCGCGCCGGACAGGTCGCGCTGCGGGCGCGCGCCGAAATGGCTGATGACCTCGGCGGCGGCGAGTCCCCCCAGCCGGGCGCAGGCCTCCAGCGGCCGGCCGGCGGCATAGGCGGCCAGGAAGCCCGCGGCATAGGCGTCGCCGGCGCCGGTGGTGTCCACCACGGAGGCGGGCTCGGCGGCGATGGCGTGGCGTTCGCCGCGGCCCAGCACCAGGCTGCCGGCCTCGCCGCGGGTGAGCACGGCGAGTTCCACGTCGTCCTGCACCGCCGCGGCGGCGTCCTCGATGCGCTCGCGCCGCGCCAGGGCGCAGATCTCGGCCTCGTTGGCGAAGAGGATGTCCACATGTCCGGCCACCAGCTCGCGGAATTCCGCGAAGTGGCGATCGACGCAGAAGGAATCGGAGAGCGAGAGGGCCACCTTGCGTCCGGCGGCGTGGGCGGCGGCGGCGGCCTTGCGGAAGGCCTCCTGCGCGGCCGGCGGGTCGAAGAGGTAGCCCTCCAGGTAAGTCACGGCGGAATCGGCGACCAGGCCCTCGTCCACCGCATCGGGGCCGAAGGCCGCGCAGGCGCCGAGGAAGGTGTTCATGGTGCGCTGCCCGTCGGGGGTGACGGCGATCAGGCAGCGCGCGGTCGGGGCGCCGGTCGCGAGCGGCGGAGTGGGGTAGTGCACGCCGGCGGCGGTGATGTCGCTGCGGAAGGCCACTCCCAGCGCGTCGGCGGCGACCCGGCCGAGAAAGGCCACCTTCGCTCCCAGCGCGGCCGCCACGGCGCAGGTATTGGCCGCTGAGCCGCCGGAGGTCTGCACGCCCTGGGGCAGGGCGGCGGTGATCTCCTCGGCGCGGGGGGCGTCGATCAGCGCCATGCTGCCCTTCTGCATGGCGTGGCGGGCGAGGAAGGCCTCGCTGACCGGTGCCTGCACATCGACGATGGCGTTGCCGATGCCGATGAGGTCGAAGCGGGGCTTGCCGGCGGGCGCGGTCATGGGCTGATCTCCAAAGGGGGGGGCGGCCAAAGAGGGATGGCAAAAGGGCCGCTGTCCGGCTAGCACCGCTCCGGCGGCGCGGCAACCGGAGCCGTGCCTTCTAGAAAGAAAGAATCAACAGGTGACGATCCTGCAACCCGGGCTGCGGGCGTTTGCCCAGCTCGACGACCGCGTCCTGCTGCGCGTGGTGCTGGCCAGCCTGGCCTGGGCGCTGGCCGGTTTCGTGGCGCTGGCCGCGGGGCTCTCCTGGGCCGGACATGCGGCCTGGCGGGTCTGGGGGCCGCAGCATGGCGTCTGGGCCGATCTGGCGGCCTGGCTGGCGGGCCCGCTGGGGGCGGTGGTGGCGGGCAG
>CALNAL010000340.1 GCA_937874445.1 uncultured Acetobacteraceae bacterium
CGGGGGCGCCCCCCCCCGGGCGCGCGCGCGCATCACGGCCCTGAGCGCGGCCGGCCGCGCCCGCCGCGACGGCGTGCCCCTGACCCAGGCTTCCGAGCCGGTGCGCGCCGGCGCGCTCTATGTCCTGACCCTCCCCCCTCCCGTGCCCGCCACGCCGCGCCCGCAGGAGATCGCGCTGTCGATCCTCTACGAGGACGCCGACCTGCTGGTGCTCGACAAGCCGGCGGGGCTGGTGGTCCATCCCGCGCCGGGCAACGAGGAGGGCACGCTCGTCAACGCGCTCCTGGCTCATTGCGGCGCGGATCTGCCCGGCATCGGCGGGGAGAAGCGTCCGGGCATCGTCCACCGGCTCGACAAGGACACCTCCGGCGTCATGGTGGTGGCCAAATCCGAACTGGCCCTGGCCGGCCTCTCCGCCGCCTTTGCCCACCGAGATCTCGAACGTGCCTACCTGGCCCTCTGCTGGGGCCTGCCCAATCCCGCCAGCGGCGAGATCGAGGGCGCGATCGGCCGCGACCCGCGCGAGCGCAAGCGCATGGCCATCGTGACCCGCGGCGGCAAGCCGGCCCTGACGCGCTATCGCACCCTCGGGCAGAGCGGCGGCGCGGTGGCGCTGCTGGAGCTGCACCTCGCCACGGGGCGCACCCACCAGATCCGGGTCCACCTCTCCGCGCAGGGGCATCCCCTGGTGGGCGATCCGGTCTATCTGCGGCGCATTCCTGCCGCTGCGCGCACGCTGAACGAGGCCTCCCGCCGGGCCCTGCTCGACTTCCCCCGCCAGGCGCTGCATGCCGCCCGTCTCGGCTTCAAGCATCCGCGAACCGGCGAATTCCTGAGCTTTCACACGGCCCCTCCGGCCGACATGCGGGCCCTGTTGGACGGGCTGGGGCTGGGGCGCCTGTCGGAAACTTAATCCCGACTTCATTGGTCCGCTTTATTGACCATCCCGGGCCAATCCATTATAGATGCGTCTCAGAGTCGACGTGCGTGGGAAGGTTCGTGCCGCACGGAACGGTCTGGAAGTCGCCGCCACATCGGGGCGATGACCGGAGCCAGCAAGTTCTTCATCCCTTCCCGCCGGTCTCCTGTTTCGGGATCGGGCCCCTGCAACCGAACCGCAGTTTGCGCCCCTTACCCGGGCAGGCGAGCGGCTCGATTCGGACGAGAGGAGCGCTTGTCGTGGTCTCTGCCGTCAGTTCCATGGCCCCCGAGGGAAATCTTTCGCGGTATCTGCAGGAAATCCGCAAATACCCGATGCTGACCCCCGAAGAGGAACTCGAACTTTCGCGCCGCTGGCGCGACAATGAAGATATGGAGGCGGCCCACAAGCTTGTCACCTCCCACCTGCGCCTCGTTGCCAAGATCGCCATGGGCTATCGCGGCTACGGCCTGCCGCTCGGCGAGCTGATCAGCGAGGGCAACGTCGGCATGATGCAGGCGGTCAAGCGGTTCGATCCGGACCGCGGCTTCCGTCTGGCGACCTATGCCATGTGGTGGATCCGCGCGGCCATCCAGGAATACATCCTGCACTCCTGGTCCCTCGTGAAGATGGGCACCACGGCCGCGCAGAAGAAGCTGTTCTTCAACCTGCGCCGGCTCAAGGGCCAGATGCAGGCCATCGACGACGGCGACCTCAAGCCCGAGCAGGTGGCACACATCGCCAAGGTGCTCGACGTTCCGGAGCAGGACGTCGTGAACATGAACCGCCGCCTTTCGGCCCCCGATCACAGCCTCAACGCCCCGGTGCGCGCCGACAGCGAAGGCGAGTGGCAGGATTGGCTGGTCGACGAGACCGACAACCAGGAAGAGTCGATCGGCGACCGCGAGGAGCTGACGGGGCGCCAGGCCCTGCTGGCCAACGCGCTCAAGGGCCTCAACGAGCGGGAACGCCATATCCTCATCGAGCGCCGGCTCAAGGACAACCCGACCACCCTGGAGGAGTTGTCCCAGCAGTACAACATTTCCCGCGAGCGCGTGCGTCAGATCGAGGTACGCGCCTTCGAGAAGCTGCAGAAGTCGATGCATGCCCAGGTGGCCGAACAGCGCCGCCAGGCGCTGGAGCAGCGGGTCGCGTAATCAGGTTGGGGATGTTTCCTCGGCAGGGGGAACGCCCCAGTCTTTTTCGTAGCTTGCCCGCTGGCGCCGCAGGCGTGCGATCTGGGTCGCGGCGTTGGCTTCCAGCACGAGGCGGATGACCAGCGGGGTCAGCTGAGTCGCCAGCCAGGCTCCTGCCTGGGCTAGCCAGCAGGTCAGCAGCAATTGCGGGTCGGAAGCCGCGGCGAGGGCGCTGCCGACCGGCCCGCCGGAACTCCACAGGCGAAACACCGGCCCGATCGCCGCGGCCGCTCCGGCCAGAAGCGTCGTGCGCCCGCACGGCCGTCCCGGCTCGGCATCCAGAAGCAGCGCGGCCAAAGCAGGCGCCAGCAGCAGGAGCGCGAGCACTGTCGCCGGCGTGGCCAGGGTGAGCGCTGCGCCGCATGCCAGCCCCTGGATCCAGAGCCTGGTCCCGGGATTGCGCGTTTGCTTGCGGACGGGCTTCGCGCTCATGAGAGCACCATGGCGACCACGGCCGCGGTCAATGCCATCACGGCCAGGCCGAGCGTGAGTTCCTGGCCCATCTGGCGGGCGGACTCGGTCCGGCGTGTCTTGCCGGCGGCCAGGGCACGCAAGGTTGCATCGATCCGGTGTGCCGTCTCGATGGCGGCGCGGTGGCCCTCTTCATCGGCCTTGCGGGCTTCGGGGCTGTCGATCAGGGTGACCATGGCGGGAAGATTGCCGGCGCTGGCCAGGTGCTGGAGGGCGCGCTCCAGGGCTTCGCGCCGCTGGCGGTTGTGCCAGGTTGCGACCGCCGGAGCGAGCTGCTCGAGCAGCCACCCGGCGAGCCCGGGCAGAGCCATGCCTTTGCCGCTCTGCTGCAGGTTGGCGAGAGTCTGCAACTGCAGGAGGGACGCCTGGTCGGGCGTGACCTTGCCATCCAGACTGGCAATGTTGGCCGCACTGCTCTGATCGGCCCGGGCTGCCACAAAGGCGGCGATATCGTGATCCATCGGCAGGGAGCGACGAATCTGGGCATTCGCGGCGGCGGCATCGAGAGCCTGCAGCAGCTCGGACGTGCGCACGACCGCCTGGCCGCCCAGCAGGGGCGACACGCAGGACAGCAGCGGATTGAGGGCGTAGGCCAGCCGGGGCAGGCCTCCGGCCCAGCCGCGCTGGCGCATCAACATGCGGCGATGGCGCGCCTCCGACTGCATGACCGTCGGGTCGCTGCGCTCGGGGCGGATCTGCGCCCAATGGCCGGCGGCCTCGCAATCGACGAGCTCCAGGAGACGTTCGGGAAGGATGGACCCCTTCTCGGGGGCGGCCATGGCATCGGCCAGGGCGGGACCAAGTCCGTCGGGCCAGAGCGCCACGCCGCGCCAGCACAAGGGCGCCAGCGGGTCGAGCGAGGCCACGGCCCGCATCACCAGCATGCCGTCGGCACGGGCATCATCGACCGGGCCGTCGAAGGTGCGCAGATGGACGATCTCCGCCATTTTCGCGGCCGCGGCCGAGTCGCCGAGGTTGCGGCGCAGCCAGCGCTCCACGTTGCCGCTGCGCAGCAGACGCGGGCTGCTCTCGGGGTCCTGCGCAATCGCGAAAGCCAGGGTCCGGGCGTCCCAGACAGTGCTGCCGGACAGCACCAGCGGATGCTGCGCCCGGCGGGGGGGGCGCGCCGCGACCCGGCGCGCTCGTGCCGCGATCGGGTCCACCAGCAGGGCGGGAGGCGGACGGTGCTCCGGGTCCTCCGCCAGCATGCCGCGGACCAGGTCGCTGATGACGGGGGGAAGCCGCGCGTTGCCCACCAGCGCGGCGAAGCTGCCAAGCTCGAGCTTGCGGCGCAGGATGTCATCGGGGGCAAGCCCTTCCAGCGGCATCTTGCCCAGGGCCAGGACCGCCAGCACCACACCGAGGGCATAGACATCGTCGGCGATGCTGCCGTCGCCCCGGCCGGAGCGCAGACACATGGCGCTATAGGCCGGCTCGTAAAGGGCGGGCTGATGGAATGCCGGCGGGGCCGACCAGGCCGAGCCGAGAACCACGGAGCCCGATGCCCCCGCCTGGAAGAGGTTGTCCAGCCGGATCGCCCGGTGGGTGATGTGGCGCTCCCCCAGGGCTTGCAGCACACCGGCGGCCGGACGGAGCACCCGCTCCAGCAGTTCGCGCTCGCCCCAGGGATGCAGCTCGGCGGAAAGCGGGGGCCCGGGAGGGGCGGGCGAGATCACGAACCATGCATTTTCGCCGCGCGCACTTCGCGCCGGGCCGAGCGCCAGGGGCGGGAGCAGGGCGTTGTTGGCCCAATCGCCAAAGGCGCCCAGCACGTTGGCGCGAGGCGGGGCGCTGCGTTCGGACTGCACCGCCATCAGCCCCTGATGACCGGAGCGATGGTCGATGACCGCGAAAGCCTGCAACCCCCCGCCGGCTTGCGGCAGGGGGTGCGTCGTATCGACGGCGTAGGCGCCGGCAATCAGCCCGGGAACGGCCGACTGACCGGAACCGGCCGGGGAGGCGCTGACGGGAACGGGCGAGGTATCGGACTGGGGAGGCATGGAACCGTACGGAAATGACGCACGGGAGTGTGCCTCCCAAGCCTTACTGGAATCTCAACATCCAGCGCCCGTTTGGAATACGTTCAGTCTTCGAAGGGATCGCGCACCAGGATGGTGTCGTCGCGCTCGGGGCTGGTGGACAGCAGGGTCACCGGCGCCTCGATCAGCTCCTCGATGCGGCGGACGTATTTCACGGCGGCGGCCGGAAGATCGGCCCAGCTCTTGGCCCCGCGGGTGCTTTCCGACCAGCCTTCAAGGGTCTCGAAGATCGGCTCGGCCGCGGCCTGGGCGCGCAGGCCGGCGGGCAGGCGACGGAAGGTCTCGCCGTGGATGCGATAGCCCACGCCGACCTTGATCTCCTTCATGCCGTCGAGCACGTCGAGCTTGGTCAGCGCCAGGCCCTGGATGCCGCCGACCTTGACCGCCTGGCGGACCAGCGTGGCGTCGAACCAGCCGCAGCGGCGGCGCCGGCCGGTGACGGTGCCGAACTCGTGGCCGCGATCGCCCAGGCCGAGGCCGACCTCGTCGTGCAGTTCGGTGGGGAACGGACCGGAGCCGACCCGCGTGCAGTACGCCTTGGCGATGCCAAGCACGAAATTCACCCCCGAAATGCCCATCCCCGAGCCGGCCGAGGCGGTGGCCGCCACGGTGTTGGAGGAGGTGACGAAGGGGTAGGTGCCGTGGTCGACGTCGAGCATGACGGCCTGGGCGCCCTCGAAGAGGATGCGCTTGCCGGCCTTGCGGGCGGAGTCGAGGCGCTCCCAGACCGGCTCGGCGAAGGGCAGGATCTTCGGGGCCAAGGCCAGCAGCTTGTCCAGCAGCTCCCGCTTCTCGAAGGTGGGGGCGCCGAGGCCGCGCAGCAGGGTGTTGTGGTGGAGCAGCAGCTCGTCGAGCTTGTCCGAGAGGGTCTCGGGCTCGGCGAGGTCGCAGACGCGGATGGCCCGGCGCGCCACCTTGTCCTCGTAGGCCGGGCCGATGCCACGGCCGGTGGTGCCGATCTTGCGGTCACCCCGGGCGCCCTCGCGGGCGCGGTCGAGCGCGCCGTGCAGGGGCAGAATCAGGGGGGCGTTCTCGGCGATGCGCAGGGTTTCGGGGCCGACGGAAAGGCCCTGGGCGCGGACCTTCTCGATCTCGGCGAGCAGGGCGTCGGGGTCGATCACCACGCCGTTGCCGATGATGCCCAGCTTGCCGCGGACCAGGCCCGAGGGCAGCAGCGAGAGCTTGTAGGTCTGTCCGCCCACCACCAGCGTATGGCCGGCGTTGTGGCCACCCTGGAAGCGCACGACGATGTCGGCCCGGCTCGCGAGCCAGTCCACCACCTTGCCCTTGCCTTCATCGCCCCACTGGGCGCCGATCACGGCAACATTGGCCATCGCTACTTTGTCTCCGCAGAAAGGGCGAGCGGCCCCGTGGGGCCCAACAGGAAGGAACAGCCGAGACGCCTCGCCTCGGCGGCGGCATCGGCCTCGGGGGCGAGCCCGGCGACCGTGGCATAGCCCTGGCGGCGCAGGCCGGCGGCCTGCTCGGCCGCGGTGTCGCAGGGAAGATAGAGACGCGGGCGCGGCTTGCGCTTCGGCGCGGCGCGCAGCACGGCGTCAGGGTAGAGGGTGAAGCCGGTGGCTTCCTCGCCCCCCTCTCCGCCGCAGATGTAGCGGCCGCCGCGCGCCAGCTCCTCGTGATGGCCGGGGGCATAGACCGTCAGGGTCACGCCCGTGTGGTAGCGCAGGCCGCGGAACTCGACGGGGTCCACCGTCAGCCGCAGGGTTGGCACACGGGCGCGGATGGCGGCCACGGTGGCGGCCAGGCGCTCGGCGTGGGCGCGCGCGCCCGGGGGGCGCACCGCCCCGCGCCCCCCCGCCCCGGCGGGGGGGGCGGCGCCGGCGGCCAGCAGCAGGTCGGTCAGCGTGGCGGCGAGAGGACCGCCGCGCTCGGCGACGGCCGCGGCGTCCTTGCGGTCCAGCGCGCGGCTCAGGCGGGCCCGGGCCTCGGGGGCGAGGCCGGATTCTTCCAGGAAGGTGGGGACCAGGAGCGGAAGAGTGAGGTCGAAGGAGACGTTGACCAGACCCACCGCCGCCAGCGCCTCGGCGCCGACCTCGACAATTTCGGCATCGGCCTCGGGGCTGTCGGGGCCGATCAGCTCGATGCCGGCCTGGGCGATCTGACGGTCGGCGGCGAGGCCCGCGGCCTTCACGCGCAGGCACTGGCCGGCATAGGACAGGCGCAACGGACGCGGCAGATGCGCCAGCCGGGTCTCGGCGATGCGGGCGATCTGCGGGGTCATGTCGGCACGGACGCCCATCATGCGATGGCTGTCGGGGTCCATCAGACGGAAGGTCTGCTCGGCCATCGCGGCGCCGGGACCGGCCAGCAGCCCGTCCTCGAACTCCAGCAGCGGCGGCTTGACCCGCTGGTAGCCGTGGGCGGCGAAGGCATCCATGATGGCTTCCACCGAGGCAGCCTCGGTTTCCGCCTCGGGGGGCAGGAGGTCTCGCAGCCCGGCGGGCAACAAGGCCGGATTCGGTGGGAGATCGTCGGTCATTGCCCTTGGCTTGTAGCACCGCCTTTGCGGAAAGACACGGGGGAGCGAGGGCTGGGGCTGAATGTTACGAATACTGTCTCTTATACACATCTCCGAGCCC
>CALNAL010000341.1 GCA_937874445.1 uncultured Acetobacteraceae bacterium
TGGGGCGCGGCCCCGGGGGTCGAATGCACCAGGATGGGGCCGAACTGTTCCTCCTGGCGCAGCCGCAGCCGGCCGTCGCGCGCCAGCTCCAGCCCGGCCACCAGGGTCGAGGCCATGGCCGCGCGCCGTTGCAGCGGGGTCATCAGCGTGCGGGGGAGGAACTGCTCCAGCCCGCTCCAGTCCGGCATCTTGCCGAGCAGCTCGCCGAGGCGGGCCAGCGCCTGCTGGATGCTCCACAGGTTCACCGTGGCCGGGCGGTAGTGCCGGCGGGCGCCGGAGCGGCGCAGCGCCGCCAGATAGGCGCGGATCAGCCCGGGGATGTCGAGCGCCAGGCGGGAGCTGTCGGTCTCGACGAGGCTTTCCGGCGCCCCGCGGGCGAACACGTCCTGGCCCAGCACCGGCCGCGCGGCGAGCCAGGCGGCGGCCTGGCGCATCGCCTGCAGGGTCCGCAGCCGCTCGGCCAGCACGGCGGCGTCGGCCTCGGCCTCCTCCTGCGCCGCCGAGCCGGCCGGCAGCAGCAGGCGCGACTTCAGCCAGGCCAGCCAGGCGGCCATCACCAGCCAGTCGGCGGCGATCTCCAGCCGCACCCGCCGCGCCCCCTCGACCACCGCCAGGAACTGCTCGACCAGCGCCAGGATGGAGATGCGCGCGAGGTCGAGCTTCTGCCCGCGGGCCAGCTCCAGCAGCAGGTCGCGCGGTCCCTCGAAGCCCTCCAGGTGCCGCCCCCGGGCGGCCGGCCCCGCGGCCGAGTGGGGGGGGGGAGGGAGGTCGGACATCAGTCCGCCCCCAGGAAATGCAGCGCCAGTCCGAGGTCGTGCGGGTGGCCGGCCAGGGCCGCGAGACCGCGGAAGATCGGCTCGCCGATCAGGTCCAGCCAGGCGCCGAGCGGGTTGAAGTCGATGCCGATTTCGGCCAGCGCGGGGGGCAGCACCAGGGCGCCGAGCAGCACCACCGCGAGCCCCACCCGCTCCAGGCGCGCCCAGGCCCGCGCCAGCGGCAGCGGCAGCACGCCCACGGCGATGCGCCCGCCGTCGAGCGGCGGCAGGGGGAGGAGGTTGAAGGTGCCCAGCGCCAGGTTGGCCATCAGGAAATAGGCGAGGAAGACCAGCGCATAGAGCCGCACCGGGGTGGGCAGCACGGGGGTGAGGTGCAGCGCCAGCAGGGCGAGGAAGGCGAGCGCGTAGTTGCACGCCGGCCCCGCCAGCGCCACCACGGCCATGCCCCGCCGCGGGTTGGGGAACACCATCGGGTTGACCGGCACCGGCTTGGCCCAGCCGAAGAAGATCCCGCCGCCGAGCCGCAGCACCGCCTGCGCCAGCAGGAAGATCGCCGGCAGGATGATGGTGCCGAAGCGGTCCACGTGGCGGATCGGGTTGAGCGAGAGGCGTCCGGCGCGACGGGCGGTGTCGTCGCCCAGTGCCAGGGCCGCGTAGCCGTGCGCGATCTCGTGCAGGATGATCGCCAGCACCATCGCCACGAAGGAGAGGCCCCACACGAACCACTGGGTCATGGCACGGCGAGGCCGGGGGCCCCCTCCAGCAGCGCCGCGCGCTCGGCGGCAAGGGGAGCGGCGGCCAGGGGGGCGGCGTCGAGCTTGTGGCGGCGCGCGGCCAGCAGGGCCCGCCCGGCGTCCAGGCGGGCCGCGGCCTCCGGGCCGGGCGGCGGGCAGGCGGCCAGCACCTCGGCGGTGGCGGCGTCGCCGGGGCAGTAGAGGGCGAGGTCGCAGCCGGCGGCCAGCGCGGCAGCGGCCCGGTCGGCGGGCGCTCCCCGCAGGGCGCCCATGGCGAGGTCGTCGCTGACCAGCACGCCGCGAAAGCCGATGCGTCCGCGCACCACCTCGCCCAGCACGCGCCGCGAGAGGGTGGCGGGATGGTCGGGGTCGAGGGCGAGGTAGCGGATGTGGGCGGTCATCATCCAGGGCAGGTCGGCGTTGGCGGTGAAGGGGCGGAGGTCGTCCGCGAGGTCGCTCTGCGTCACCACCGGCAGGTCGCGATGGGAATCGACGCGGGCGCGGCCGTGCCCGGGCGCGTGCTTGGCCACCGGCAGCACCCCGCCGGCGAGCAGCCCCTCGGCCATGGCCCGCCCGAGGATGGCCACCGTCTCGGGGGCGGCGGAGAAGGCGCGGTCGCCGATGACGTCGCTCATTCCGGGCAGGCCGAGGTCGAGCACCGGGGCGGCCACCACGTCGAAGCCGGCGGCGGCGGCGTCCAGGCCGATCAGCGCGCCGTTCAGCCAGGCCAGGCGCCGTCCGGCCTCGGCATCGCGGGCGAACAGCGCGCCGGCGACGGCGGCCGGCGGGTGGGCGCGCCAGTGCGGCGGACGCAGCCGGGCGACGCGGCCGCCTTCCTGGTCCACCATCAGCAGCGCCCCCGGCGGCAGCGCGGCGCGCAGGGCGGCGCCCAGCGTGGCCAGCTGCGCGGGGGAGACGATGTTGCGCGCGAACAGGATCACCCCGGCCGGCGGCAGGGCGGCGAACAGGGCGGCCTCCTCGGCGCGGAGTTCGGGCCCGGAAATGCCGACGATCGCAGCCCGGAAAGAGGCGGGAGTTTGCATCGGCCCGCGATAGCATCGGCGGGCAGCTCCGTCACTCCCCCGCGGTCGGGAGGATCAGCCCTTGGCGGTCTCGGCGGGGCGGGGCGCGCGCCGGGCCGCGTGCGGGGCCGGCGTGGCGGCAGGCGCCGCATTCCGGGGCGCGGCGGGCTTGGCGGGCGCCGGCGGCGGGTCGGAGCAGACGTCGAAGCCAGTGTCGTCACTGGGCTGGAAGTGGAAATTCATCAGGACCATCATCGGGCTCCGCGGAAAAGAGCCGCTTCCGCCTCGGCGACCGGTCGTTTGCATCCTGGGGGAAAAAAACGAAAGCCGCCTCGGGGGGGGCGGCTTCGGTGTCATCGTTGAGGGAACGCGATCCTAGGCCGCCAGTGTGAACTGCCGGTAATACCAGAATCGAACGAAGGAGAAGGTCGCGCTCATGGCCTCCTTCCTACGCCCCCGCCCGGCTGCCCCGCAAGGGGACACGTCGCCGTTCAGCCCCGCGCCTGGCGCAGACGCGGAACCCGGAGGCGGAAGTCCCCCCTCGTTTTCTGTGCGGTTCCCTATTTTCGATGCAGCTCCCCTATTTTCGATGCAGTTCATGGTACCAGGCATAGAGGCCGGAGCCGACCACCACGGCCCCTCCCGCGATCGTCCAGTGGTCGGGGATGTCGCCGAACACCAGGAAGCCGAGCACCGTCACCCACACCAGCAGCGTGTAGGAATAGGGTTGCAGCGAGGCGGCGGGCGCATAGGCGAGGGCCTTGATGAGCGCGTAGTGCCCGCAGCTGCCGAGCACGCCGATGCCGGCCAGCGCGAGCCAGCCGCCCGGCGTGGGGGCGGTCCAGTTCGGCAGCCCGACCACGGCGGTGAGCGCGAGCGAGACCGCGGCCGACCAGGCCAGCGTGGTGTGGTCCGAATCGGTGCGGGCGCAGAGCCGCAGCAGGATCTGGTAGAGCCCCCATTCCGCCGCCCCGGCGAGCGGGATCAGCAGCAGCAGGTTGGGGCTGGCGAAGCCGGGGCGCACGATCAGCAGCACGCCGATGAAGCCGGCCACCACGGCCGCCCAGCGGTGCATCCCCACCTTCTCGCCCAGCAGCGGGGCGGAGAGGGCCACCACGATCAGCGGCGAGGAGGCGCCCACCGAATGGGCGTCGGCCAGGGGGAGGAAGCTGAAGGCGAGGATGAAGGTGGCGTTTTCCGCCACCGCCAGCGCCGAGCGTCCGAATTGCAGCCACGGCCGGTGGGTGCGCATGGCGCGCAGGAAGCTGCCGCCGTCCTGGCGGGCCACCACCACCGCCAGCGCCAGGTAGATCACCGAGCGCACGAACAGCACCTCGGCGATTCCGTAGGCATGGACGATGTATTTGGAGAGCGTGTCCATGCTGGCGAAGCACAGCATGGCGGCCACCATCAGGCCGGTCCCGCGGGCCGAGGCGCGCGCGGGACCGGAGGATGTCGGAAGAAGGGTCAGGAGTTTGGGCCTCGTTCCATCGAGAAGGGCTGCCAGCGTTGCAGCGTGCCGCCGGCCAGCACCGTGGGATTGACGCAGCTCATCGGCCAGCGTCCGGTCAGGACCAGCGACAGTTCCTGGCCGACGCGGCGCATCCGGGCCGGATCGAAGCGCGCCGAGGCCGAGGCATTGTGCGGGCTGAGAATCACGTTGGTCATCTTGAGGAGAGGATTATCGGGCTTGGGCGGCTCGTTGGCCAGCACATCCAGCGCCGCGCCGGCGATCCAGCCCTTCTCCAGAGCCTTGATCAGCGCCTTCTCGTCCACCGTCGGGCCGCGGCCGGTGTTGATGAACCAGGCCGTCGGCTTCATCATCCTGAAGTGCTTCTCCTTGAGCATCCCCAGGGTGAGCGGCGTGTGGGGGGCGTGCATGGAGACGAAATCGGCGGTGGCGAGCATCTCCTCCAGGGAGGCGGGCTCGACCCCGTAGGGCTCCATCACCAGCTCCTCGACGAAGGGGTCGTAGGCCTTCATGTGCAGGCCGAAGGCGCGGGCGCGGCGCGCCGTCAACCGGGCGACGTGGCCGAAGGAGATGAATCCCAGCGTGCTGCCCGCCAGGCGCGGGATCTGCAGCAGCTGCGGCCGGCCCTCGCGCCAGCGGCCCTCGCGCACCATGCGGTCCTGCTCGAGGATGTGGCGATGCCCGGCCAGCAGCAGCGCCATGGCATGGTCGGCCACCTCGGCGATGAAGGTGTCGGGGCAGTTGGTCACAGGGATGCCGCGCGCGGTGGCGGCGGCGACGTCCACGTAGTCCACCCCCACCGTGCCGAGGACGATGCCGCGGCATTTGGCGGGCAGGGCGTCGATCATCTTGCGGGTGAACTTCATGCCCTTGGCATAGACCGCGTCGGCTTTCGGGGCGGCCTTGAGGAAGGCTTCCTCGGTGGGCGCGCATTCGACGAACGCGCATTCGATGCCCTGCTCTTTCAGCGCCTCGGATTCATAGGCGTAGCCTTCGCCGGCGACGGTGAAACTCGCGCCCGCGGGGGTCAGGATGTGCAGCTTCGCCACCTGGATCTCCTCTGTGTTGTTGCGTGACCCGGCAGGCGCGGGGCTGGGAGAAGACGGGACAAGGAAGTGCCTTCCTGTTTTGCCCCAGGCCTGTTGTGTCTGGGCCCCGGCTCCCCGGTCACGAATCCGCTGCGGGCGGCCGCACGGCTCCGCGCGCCCGGCCCGATCGGCGGGGCGATACTCCATCACGCCGGGACTGCTCCGGCAAGGCATGCGCCGGTTCGATCGCGTTTCGGCCGAAGGGAAGGCTTCCTTTTGCCTTCCGGAAAAAGCAGCAAAAAGGACTTCGTTCGTTGGACTCCGCGCATGACACAGGCGCGGAGCCCTGAACGGATAAAGCTTTCCTGGTTCTCCTTTCTCGAAAGGAGAACACCTTGCCTTGCCTTGCTTGCCGGCGTCGCGCTCAGGCGCGGGGGGCGGAGGCTCCCAGGCCGTCGAACAGGCCGCCGACTCGGTTGAACCAGTCGTTCACCGGATCGTCGGCCTCGAGCAGCTGGAAGCGGCTGGTGCAGCGCGCCCATTGCAGGGAGCCGAAGAGGATGTAGTCGGCGTAGGAGGGATGCAGCCCGCCGAAGTAGTCCTGCTGGCGCAGCATCCGCCGCACCGGGGAGAGCAGGCGGCGCAATTCCAGCACGCGCGTTTCGCGTCCGGCCTGCACCTCCTCCAGCGTGCGCCCGAAGCGGGCCTCGCGGCTGGAGCGGAAATAGGCCCGATCGTCGGGCGCCACGGCGTCGAGCACGTCGCGCACGATCAGGGTGGAAAGCATCGGCTGGATGGTGGAGTCCACCCAGCCGTTGACGAAGAAGGCCTCGCCCCGCCCGATCGCCCCGCCGAACAGGCTGGGACGGTCGCGGTAGGCATCCTCGAGATATTCGGCGATGGCCCACGAGTCGGAGATGGTGCGCTCGCCATCGACGACCACCGGCACCTTGGACTGGCCGGAGAAGGCGATCATTTCCTTGTCGACGAAGTGCCAGGCGACCGAGCGCACGGCCAGCTCCTTGTGGGCCAGCGCCATGCGGATGCGCCAGCAGTAGGGGCTGAATTTCACGGCGGGATTGGCGCCCGCAAGCTCGTAGAGCACGATCGGCATTCCACGCCTCCCCATCTCGGCCGAGGGAGCGGAGCATAGCGTCCGGGGCGGCCGGCGTCACCCCGCGAGGGCGAGGGAATCGAGCACCTTCAGCGCATCCGTCGGCTCCAGGCGCTTTTCCACGCGCGGATCGACCTTGGCCAGCAGGACGCGCCCGTCGGGGGCGATCACGAATCCGGCCGGCATCGGCAGCTCCCAGCGGGTGGACCCATTGATGGCGCCGATGTCGTCGCCGAAGCGGCGGTAGATCTCGCGGACCTCCTCGGGCAGCTCGAGGGACAGCCGGTAGCTGCGGGCCACCGCGTTGTCGTGGTCGGAGAGCAGGGGGAAGGGCAGGTCGGAGCCGTCGATGGTGTTGAGGCAGTGCCGCGCGGTCTGCGGCGAAATGGCCAGCACGCTGGCGCCACGGCGGGTGATGGCCGGATAGGCCGCGGCCAGCGCCCGCAGCGTCAGCGTGCAGAAGGGGCACCAGCCGCCGCGCACGAAGCTCAGCACCACCGGGCCGCGCGCCAGGGTTTCGTGCAGCGAGACCGGCTTGCCGGTGCTGTCGGGCAGGGTAAAGTCGGGCGCGACCATCCCCGCCGCGAGGGCTTTTCCGGCCACGCCGGAGGCGAGGACGCGCTGCGTGTAGCCGGTCCAGGCCGCCATCAGCGCCGGATCAGCCCGCTCTTCGAGGCTTGCCAGATATTCGTCCAGCTGCTCTGCCAGGGTTCGCACGACACTTTGCCTCCTGTTTATGGAGGGAAGATCATCTCTCTGGCGCTTGAAGTAAACGGCCGCCGGGGTGATGGTATTCATACGCCATAGTATGAGGTCCCATGGATTTCCTGGTCGCCTGCCGCATCTTCATCCGGGTCGCCGAGACCGGCAGTTTTTCCGCCGTTGCCCGCGAGTCGGGCACCACGCAGCCGGCGATTTCGCGCCAGATCGCGGCGCTGGAGACGCATCTGCAGACGCGTCTGGTGCAGCGCAGCACCCGCAGCCTCACCCTGACCGGCGACGGCCACGATTTTCTCGGCCAGGCCCGCCTGGTGGTGGAGACCGTCGAGCAGGCCGAGGCGGTGGTGGGGGCGCGGCACGGAGC
>CALNAL010000342.1 GCA_937874445.1 uncultured Acetobacteraceae bacterium
GTCACCAGCAATCCCGCCGGGGTAGGCGTGATCTTCGCCCCCGGCAGCGCCGAGCTGCCCGCCGGAGCCGAGGAGGCCCTGCGCGCCTTCGCGGCGCACAACCGCACCCACAACATGGTGGTCAGCGCCGGGGGCGGCGGAGGCTCCTCCCCCGACGCCCAGGGCGTCGCCCTGCCGCTCGCCCTGGCCCGCACCCGGGCCATCAGCTCCGTGCTGATCGCCGACGGCGTTCCCGCCTCGCTGATCGGCATCGATGCTTCCGCCGAAGGGCACAGCGGCGTCGTGCGCATCGCCAACTGAATTCCCGCTTGCCCCTGGACGGCGGGGAGGGCATTGCCCTTTCTTTCGTTGTTCATCCCCATCCCGCAGTTCCAACCCCCCGAGGTCGCCAGAATGACCGAAGAATTCCACCGCATCCGCCGCCTGCCGCCGTACGTGTTCGCCGAAGTCAACGCGGCCAAGGCAGCAGCGCGGGCGGCCGGGGAGGACATCATCGACCTCGGCATGGGCAATCCCGACAGCCCCACGCCGCCGCATATCGTGGCCAAGCTGGTCGAGACCGTGCAGGACCCGCGCACCCATCGCTATTCGCAGAGCAAGGGCATTCCCGGGCTGCGCCGTGCCCTGGCCGGCTACTATGCCCGCCGCTTCGGCGTGAAGCTCGACCCCGAGACCGAGGTGGTCGCCACCCTCGGCTCCAAGGAGGGCCTGGCCAATCTCGCCTCGGCCATCACCTCGCCGGGCGATACCATCCTGGTGCCCAACCCCTCCTACCCGATCCACCAGTTCGGCTTCATCATCGCCGGGGCCTCGGTGCGCTCCGTCCCCGCCAAGCCCGACGAGGAGATGATGCGCGCCCTCGATCGCGCGGTGCGCCATTCCGTGCCCAAGCCCACGGCGCTGATCGTCAACTTCCCCTCCAACCCCACCGCCTGGCTGGCCGACCTCGACTTCTACCGCGAGATCGTCGCCTTCTGCCGCAAGCACGAGATCTGGATCATGTCCGATCTCGCCTATGCGGAGATCTATTTCGGCGATCTGGTGCCGCCCTCGCTCCTGCAGGTGCCGGGCGCGAAGGAGATCGCCGTCGAGTTCACCTCGATGTCCAAGACCTACTCCATGCCGGGCTGGCGCATCGGCTTCGCGGCCGGCAATCCGCGGCTGATCGCGGCGCTCACCCGCATGAAGTCCTACCTCGACTACGGCGCCTTCACGCCCATCCAGGTGGCCGCGACCGCCGCCCTCAACGGGCCGCAGGACTGCGTGAGCGAGGTGCGCGCGCTCTACAAGGAGCGGCGCGACATGCTGATCCCCGGGCTGAAGGAGGCCGGCTGGGACGTGCCCAGCCCCGAGGGCTCCATGTTCGCCTGGGCCCCGGTGCCGCCGCGCTACGCCGCGCTGGGCTCGGTGGGCTTTTCCAAGCTGCTGCTGGCGCGGGCCAAGGTGGCGGTGGCCCCGGGCGTGGGCTTCGGCGAGCACGGCGAGGGCTACGTGCGCATCGCCCTGGTGGAGAACCACCAGCGCCTGCGCCAGGCCATCCGCAACATCCGCGCCTTCCTCCACGCCGATTCCAATGAGACCCCCGCCGAGAAACCCGACGTGGCGGGGGAGGCCTCGTGAGCGGCGCCGAGGCACCTCTCAAGGTCGCGCTGGGTGGGCTCGGCACGGTCGGTGCCGGGGTGCTGCGCCTGCTGCGCGAGAATGCCGAGCTGATCGCCGCCCGCGCCGGGCGCCCGATCGAAGTGGTGGCCGTCTCGGCGCGCGACCGCACGCGTGATCGCGGCGTCTCCCTGGAGGGGCTGCGCTGGTACGACGCCGCCCCTGATCTGGTGGGCGACAACGATGTCGATGTCGTCGCCGAGATGATCGGCGGCGCCGAGGGCATGGGCCGCCGCCTGGTCGAGGCGGCGCTCGCCAAGGGCAAGCCGGTGGTCACCGCCAACAAGGCGCTGATCGCGGTGCACGGCGCGGCGCTGGCCGCCGCCGCCGAGCGCGCCGGGGTGCCGCTCACCTTCGAGGCCGCCGTGGCGGGGGGCATTCCCGTCATCAAGGCCCTGCGCGAGGGGCTCGCGGCCAACCATCTCACCCGTGTGGCCGGCATCCTCAACGGCACCTGCAACTACATCCTCACCGCGATGACCCGCGACGGCGGCGAGTTCGCCGACGTGCTCGCCGAGGCGCAGCGGCTGGGCTACGCCGAGGCCGACCCGCGCTTCGACGTGGACGGCATCGACGCCGCCCACAAGCTGGCGATTCTCGCGGCGCTGGCCTTCGGCCGGCCGGTGGCCTTCGACGCCGTGCATGTCGAGGGCATCCGCCGCATCTCCGCCCTGGACATCGCCTTCGCGGCGCAGCTCGGCTACACCATCAAGCTGCTCGGCATCGCCCGGCGCACCGAGGCGGGGGTGGAGGCGCGCGTGCACCCCTGCATGCTGCCCCACGACGCCCCCCTCGCCCGGGTGGACGGGGTGTTCAACGCCGTGGTGGTGGAGGGCGATTTCGTCGGGCGCGTCATGCTCCAGGGCCGTGGCGCCGGCGCGGGGCCGACCGCCTCCGCCGTGGTGGCCGATCTCATCGACATCGCCCGCGGCCACACCACCCCGGTGTGGGGAGCCGCCTCGGAGTCGCTGTCGCATGCGCCCTCCCTGCCGATGGCGGCCCATGTCGGCGCCTATTATCTGCGCCTGATGGTGACCGATCGCCCCGGTGTGATCGCCGATGTGACCGCCGTGCTGCGCGACGAGGGAATCTCGCTGGAGAGCATGCTCCAGCGGGCCCGCAATCCCGCCGAATCGGTGCCGGTGGTGCTGGTGACCCACGCGACCGGCGAGGCGGCGATGATTCGCGCGCTGGAACGGATTGCCGCCCTCGACGCTGTCATGGAATCGCCGACATTGATTCGTATCGAGCCCGCGTAACGGGCTAGACTGCCCGAACGATATGCGGAGAGATGAAAATGGCGGCAGAAGAGCAGCCCAAGTTCGAACACGTCAATGATCGCAACTTGGCCCTGGAACTGGTGCGGGTGACCGAGGCTGCGGCCCTCGCCGCCAGCCGGTGGATGGGCAAGGGCAAAAAGAACGAGTCCGACGGTGCGGCCGTCGAGGCCATGCGCAAGGCCTTCGACACCGTCGAGATCTCGGGCACGGTGGTGATCGGCGAGGGCGAGATGGACGAGGCGCCGATGCTCTACATCGGCGAAAAGGTGGGGTGCGGCGGGCCGGAGATGGACATCGCCGTCGATCCGCTGGAGGGCACGGACCTGTGCGCCCAGGGCGGTCCCAACGCGCTTTCCGTCATCGCCATGGCCGAGAAGGGCACCCTGCTGCACGCCCCTGACGTCTACATGCAAAAAATCGCCGTGGGCTGCGACCTGCCGGAGGGCGTGGTCGATCTCGACGCCACGGTGAAGAACAACCTGCGCAACCTCGCCATCGCCCGGCGCTGCGAGATCTCCGACCTGGTGGCCTGCATCCTCGACCGGCCCCGCCATGAGGAATTGATCGCCAAGACCCGCGAGGCGGGCGCGCGCATCATGCTCATCAGCGCCGGCGACGTGGCCGCCGCGATCGCCACCGCCCGTGTCGATTCGGGGGTGGACATCTACATGGGCTCCGGCGGGGCGCCCGAGGGCGTGCTCGCGGCCGCTGCGCTGCGCTGCCGCGACGGCCAGATGCAGGGGCGCCTGATGTTCGAGAACCAGGAGCAGATCGACCGCGCCCGCAAGATGGGCATCACCGACCCCACCCACGTCTTCAACATCCACGAGATGGCCGGGGGCGACGTGGTGTTCGCGGCCACCGGCATCACCTCGGGGTACATGCTGCACGGCGTGCGCCGCACCGCCCACGGGGCGCAGACGCATTCCGTCGTCACCCGCTCCAAGTCGGGCACGGTGCGCTACATCGAGGCGCATCACGCCTGGGCCACCAAGCCCGAGGCTCACATCTGAGCCGCGGCGTGTCGGGCACGGACGCAGCGACCGGGGCGGCTTTGGGCGTCGAGGAGAGCCTGAGCCGCCGCCGCTGGGTGTGGCGCCAGGGCGAGGAGCGTGTCGGCCTGGGCATCGCCCAGCGGCTCGGCGTGCCCGAGGTGGTGGGCCGGCTGCTGGCCGCGCGCGGCGTCGGGCCGGAGAGGGCGGGGGTGTTTCTCGACCCCACCCTGCGGGCCCTGCTGCCCGACCCCTCCTCGCTCTGCGACATGGACGCCGCTGCCGAGCGACTCGCCCGTGCCGTGCGCGAGAGCGAGACCGTGGCCGTGTTCGGCGACTACGACGTGGACGGGGCCTGCTCCGGCGCCGTGCTGGCGGGGCTGCTGCGCGAGCTGGGCTGCCCCGTGCTGTCCTACGTGCCCGATCGCCTGTCCGAGGGCTACGGCCCCAACGCCGGGGCGCTGCGGCGCCTGGCGGCACAGGGGGCGACCCTGGTGGTGTGCGTCGACTGTGGCACCGCTGCCGGCGAGGCGCTCGCCGCCCTGCGCGGGGAGGCCGACGCGGTGGTGCTCGACCACCACAAGGCCGAGGGCGATCTCCCGGAGATTCTCGCCACCGTCAACCCCAACCGGCTCGACTGCACTTCCGGCATGGGGACCCTGTGCGCCGCCGGCATCGTGTTCCTCACCGCGGTGGCGCTGGTGCGGACCCTGCGGCGCGACGGATTCTTCTCCGGGCGTCCCGAGCCCGACCTGATGGCCCGTCTCGACCTGGTGGCGCTGGCCACGGTCTGCGACGTCATGCCTCTCACCGGGCTCAATCGCGCGCTGGTGACGCAGGGGCTCCGGATCATGGCGCGGCGGGCGCGGCCGGGCATCGCCGCCCTGCTCGAGGTGGCCCAGGTGCGCGACCGGCCTTCCGCCGCCACGCTGGGGTTCGCGCTGGGGCCGCGCATCAATGCCGCCGGACGCATCGACGAGTGCGACCTCGGGCTGAAGCTGCTCCTGGCGGGGGACTCCCTGGAGGCGCGCCGCCTGGCCGAGCGACTCGACGACGTCAACCGCCAGCGCCAGGCCGTGGAAGCCTCCATGCTCGCCGCCGCGCTGGACTCCGCCGAGGCGCAGTTCGCCGCCGGCCATGCCGTGGCGCTGGTGGCGGGAGAGGCGTGGCATCCCGGCGTGGTGGGCATCGTGGCCGGGCGGATCAAGGAACGCTTCAACCGTCCCGCCTGCGCCGCCGCCCTGGCCGAGGGCATGGCGCGCGGCTCCGGGCGCTCGGTGACCGGGCTCGATCTCGGCTCGGCGGTGATCGCCGCCCGCCAGGCGGGGCTGCTCGCCACCGGCGGCGGACACGCCATGGCCGCGGGCTTCTCGCTGCCGGCGGACAAGCTCGACGCCTTCCACGCCTTTCTCGACGAGCGGCTGTCGCGGGCGAAAGCCCTGCCCGTCGCCGCCGACCTGATGGTGGAGGGCTCGGTGGCCGTGCCCGGCTGCACCATGGACCTCGCCCAGGCGCTCGGGCGTCTGGCCCCGTTCGGCAACGGCAACGAGGAGCCCACGCTGGTCCTGCCGCGCGTGCGCGTGGCGCGCGCCGACCGGGTGGGGCGCGAGGGGGCCACGGTGCGTGTCTTCCTGGAGGGCGAGGGCGGCGGGCGGCTCAAGGGCGTGATGTTCCGCGCGGCCGACGGCCCGGTGGCCGCGGCGCTGCTCGCACGCGACCGCTTGCTCCACATGGCCGGGCATCTGCGCGCCGAGGAGTGGAACGGCAGCCTCTCCCTCAGCTTCATCATCCGCGACGCCGCCCCGGCGTGACGGCAGGAAAGCGAGACAGGCGAGAAAGGTGTTCTCCTTTCGGGAAAGGAGAACCAGGAAAGCTTTATCCGTTAAGGGCTCCGCGCCTGGGTCAGCCGCGGAGCCCAACGAACAAAAGTCCTTTTTGCTTCTTTTTCCGGAAGGCAAAAAGAAGCCTTCCCTTCCTTCCAATGGAGGCCTGACCAAGGAGGGCGCGCATGGTAGCGTTTCAAGGCGAGGATCCTTCCATCGAGGGGCTGCGGAGCCGGCTCGATTCCCTGGAGTCGGTTCTGCAACAGATGCAGAAGCAGCAGGCCGCGATGCAGGCGCAGATCACCGACATCGTCGGTGCCATCAACGACACCCAGAAATGCCTGACCGCCACGATCGAGCACCAGGGGGCGTTGCAGCGGCAGATCGAATTGATCTCCCGCCAGCAGGGCGACCTGGGGGAGATCGTGGTGGCACAGAAGGCCGACTTCGGCATCCAGATCCAGGCGCTGGTGTTCTCGCAGCCCGGCAACCGCCTGCCCGGGGCGGCAAGCGCCGTGGCCCGGCTGGAGCGGCCGGGCGTGAGCATCGTGCTGCCCACCTTCAACCGGGCCGGCTGCGTCGGCGAGGCGATTCGCAGCGTGCAGCAGCAGGATTATCGCGACTGGGAGCTTCTCGTGGTGGACGACGGCAGCACCGATGCGACGCGCGAGGCGATTGCCCCGCTGCTCGCCGGGGATGCGCGCATCCGCTACATCCGTCAGGAGCATGTCGGCGCGACCCACGCGCGCAACACGGGGCTGGCCCATTCCACGGCGCCGCTGGTGGCCTATCTCGATTCCGACAATCTCTGGCATCCCGGCTTCCTGGCCGCGGCGGTGGACCATCTCGCGGTGCACGAGGAATGTGATCTGGTCTATGCCGCGCTGGTGAGCCGCGAGCACTGCCGCGACGGCGGATGCTTGCTGCTGCGCGCGTTCGACCGCACCGCGCTGCTGAAGGCGAACTACATCGACACCAACGTGGTGGTGCACCGGCGCAGCCTGATCGAGAAGTTCGGAGGCTGGGACGAGGGCCTTCGCCGCCTGGCGGACTGGGAGCTGATGCTGCGCTTCACCGCCGAGCGCCCGGCCGAGGCCCTGCCGGTGCTCGGCGCCTTCTATCGCATCTGCGACGATCAGAGAGCTTCGCAGCTGGAGGACGCGGTTGCCGCCGAGGCGGCGATCCACGCGCGTTATCCTGTTGCAGACTAGGTTTTTCGCGATTCCTTTGCAGACGAGGAGGATGCCTTCATGCCCGTGATCAACCGCATCGCCGAGTTCCATGACGACATGACCGCCTGGCGGCGCGACATCCATCGCCATCCCGAACTCGCGATGCACGAGGAGCGCACCTCGGCCCTGGTGCAGGAAAAGCTGCGCGGCTTCGGGGTGGACGAGATCATCACCGGGCTTGCCGGCACCGGCGTGGTGGGCGTGATCCATGGACGGAAGGACGGGGGGCAGGGAAAGGG
>CALNAL010000343.1 GCA_937874445.1 uncultured Acetobacteraceae bacterium
ATAAAGTCCTTTTGCTTCTTTTCCTTCAGGAAAAGAAGACCTTCCCTTGCCTCGCTTCCCCGTCCCTCTCCGCGATCGCCGTGCGCGAGCCGCGGCGGAAACCGGCGACGTGCATCAAAAGGACCGGGATCCAAGGGCCTCCCGGCCCTTGGCGGGTCCAGGGCGGAGCCCTGGCCTTGTCTGGCACGTGGCGGGGGTGCTTCAAGGCGGAGTGATGGAGGGACGAGCGTGCCGATCGAGATTGTGGTTGTCGGGGCGGCGCTGCTGGCGCTGGCGGTGGTCGTGCTGTTGTTGCTGGGGGCGATGCGCGGGCTGGAGCGGCAGGTGCGCGAGGCGGCGGCGGCGAGCGAGGGGCTGCGCGACGTGCTGGGGGAGCGGTTCCTGGCCTTTGCCACGGAGTTCGCCCGTCAGCAGGACAGGCTGCGCGAGAAGGTCGAGGCGCAGCTCGGGGAAATCCGCACCGTGACCGAGACGCGCCTGGAGCAGGTGCGGGCCACGGTGGACGAGCAGCTCGCGGCCTCGCTGGAGAAGCGGGTGGGGGCGAGCTTCCAGCGGGTGGCCGAGCAGTTCGCGCAGGTGCAGCAGGCGATCGGCCAGGTGCAGGGCGTGGCGGGCGAGATCGGCAGCCTGCGGCGGCTGTTCTCCAACGTGAAGGCGCGCGGGGGATGGGGCGAGGCGCAGCTGCGGGCGCTGCTGGAAGACGTGCTGCCGCCGGGCGCGTGGGAGGCCAACGTGCGGCTCGGTCCGGGGGAAGTGGTGGAGTTCGCGCTGCGGCTGCCGGTGAAGGAGGCCGAGGGGGTGGTGTATCTGCCGCTCGACGCGAAGTTCCCCACCGAGGACTACGAGCGCCTGCTGACGGCCGCCGAGGCGGGGGATCGCGAGGGCGAGGAGGCGGCGCGCAAGGGGCTGGAGCGGGCCATCCGCGAGCAGGCCAAGAGGATCGCCCGCTACGTGCATCCGCCTGCCACGGCCGACCATGCGGTGATGTACCTGCCGAGCGAGGGGCTGTTCGGGGAGGTGGCGCGCATTCCCGGGCTGACCGACGCGGTGCGGCGGGAGAGCGCGGTCTACGTGATGGGGCCGGCGCTGCTGCCGGCGCTGCTGCAGATGGTACGGCTCGGCCATCTCAGCCTGGCGCTGGAGCGCAAGGCGGGGAGCATCGGGCGGACCCTGGCGGCGGTCAAAACGGAATGGGGGCAGCTCGGCGGGGCGCTGGAGAAGCTGGCGCGCAAGGCCGAGGAGATGTCGGGCAGCATCGAGCGGACGCGGGTGCGCTCGCGGGCGGTGGAGCGGGCGCTGCGCGGGGTGGACGGGCTGGAGGTGACGGCCGCGGAGGAGATTCTCGGCGTCGAGCGGCGGGAGGGGCCGCTTCCGGAAGAGGAGAAGGGCGCGGAATAAGGGGCGGCGCGGCCCCGGGGAGGACCGCGCCGCGGAAGCCGGCAGCGACACGAGGGTGGGAGGGATCAGCGTCGCTGCCGCAAGACAGCCTAGACCGCGGGCGCGGGCTCCTGCTCGGACACCGCGTTGACGGGCTGGCCGGCCAGGACGTGGCGGGCTCGGGTCACATCAAGCTGGCCCTCCCACCATGCCACGAAAATGGTTGCCACAGAGTTCCCAAACAAATTTGTGATCGCCCGCGCCTCGCTCATGAACCGGTCGATGGCCAGGACCAGCACGATGCCCGCCACCGGAACCTTGCCGTTGAGCGTCGCCAGCGTGGCCGCCAGCGTGATGAAGCCGCCGCCGGTGACCGCCGCCGCGCCCTTGGAGGTGAGCATCAGCACCGCCAGGATCACGATGTAGTCGCCCCAGGAGAGCGGGATGTCGAGCGCCTGGGAGATGAAGGTGATCGCCATCGTGAAGTAGATCGAGGTGCCGTCGAGGTTGAAGGCGTAGCCGAGCGGCACCGTCAGCCCCACCAGCGGGCGGCGGCAGCCGAGGTTCTCCAGCTTGGCCATCAGGCTGGGGAGCGCCGCCTCCGAGCTGGAGGTGCCGAGGACGATGAAGAATTCCTCCTTGATGTAGCGCAGCAGCGGCCACAGGCGCAGGCCGGTCACCCGCATCACCAGCCCCATCCCCACCGTCACGAACACCACGCAGGTGAGGTAGAAGCAGGCCATCAGATAGCCCAGTTGCAGCAGCGAGGCCGTGCCGTAGCGCCCCACCGTGAAGGCCATCGCCCCGAACGCCCCGATCGGCGCCACGCGCATGATCAGCGAGATGACGCCGAACAGCGCCGCCCCCGCCTCGTCGAGCACGTGCAGCACCTCGCGGCCGCGCTCGCCCAGCCGGCCCAGCGCGATGCCGAAGAGAACCGCGAAGAACAGCACCGGCAGGATGTCGCCCTGGGCAAAGGCGCCGATGACGGAATCGGGGATGATCTTGAGCAGGAAGTCGCTCACCGACTGGTGCGCGCTCGCCGCCGTGTACTGCGCGATGGCCTTGGCATCCAGCGTGGCCGGATCGACGTGCATGCCGTGGCCCGGAGTGACCAGGTGGCCGACGACCAGGCCGATCAGCATCGCGATGGTGGTCATGATCTCGAAATAGACGATGGCCTTCAGCCCGATGCGGCCGACCTCCTTGGCGTCGGCAAGCTTGCCGATGCCGACCACGACCGTGATGAAGATGATCGGCGCGATGACCATGCGCACCAGCTTCACGAAGCCGATGGCGAGCGGGTTCATCTGCGCCCCGATGGTCGGCCAGTAATGTCCCAGCGTGACACCCAGGGCGATGGCGATCAGCACCTGGATGTAGAGAGACTTCGACTGTCGAGCCTGAATCATTTGGACGATTTTCCCCCGGAGGTTTCCGTTTGGTTGCGTAGCGGTTAGATGTGTCGGGGCGGCTTGACGGCAAGGGGGCCGGCTGGGAAGAGGGGTCACACCGCAGCGATTCCGTAATCACGCTGTCGTGATCGGCACAGTTCCATGATTGGGAGAATGCGAATGAGCGAATACGTCTTCGCGCCGCCTGCCGTGAGCGCGGTGCCCGTCGCCGGGGGCGGCCTGTTTCCGGTGCGGCGGATCTACTGCGTGGGGCGCAACTATGCCGCCCACGCCCGCGAGATGGGCGCCGACCCCACCCGCGAGCCGCCGTTCTTCTTCGCCAAGCCCGCCGACGCGGTGCTCACCGGCGGGGCCGACCTGCCCTATCCGCCGCAGACCAAGAACCTCCATCACGAGATGGAGCTGGTGGTCGGCATCGGCACCGGCGGGGCGGACATTCCGGTGGCGGAGGCGCTCGGGCACGTGTGGGGCTATGCCGCCGGCCTCGACATGACCCGGCGCGACCTGCAGAACGCCGCCAAGAAGGAGGGCAAGCCCTGGGAGATGGGCAAGGGCTTCGACCTCTCCGCGCCGATCGGCACCATGATCCCCGCCGCCCGCTTCCCCGACCCCTCGCGCGGGCGGGTGGCGCTGACGGTCAACGGGCAGATCCGCCAGCAGGGCGACCTCGCCGACCTGATCTGGAGCATCGCCGAGACGGTGGCCTTTCTTTCGGGGCTGGTGCGGCTGGCGCCGGGCGACCTGATCTTCACCGGAACGCCCGAGGGGGTGGGGCCGGTGGTGCGCGGCGACCTCCTCGAAGGCGTGGTGGAAGGCGTGGGGACGGTGCGGACGCGCATTGCATGACGGCGCTGCGTATCGCCACCTGGAACATCAACTCGCTGCGGCTGCGGCGCGGCCTGCTGGAGAAGCTGGTCGCGACGCTCCGCCCCGACGTGCTGTGCCTGCAGGAAACCAAGGTCCCCGACGCGCTGTTCCCCGCCGACGTGCCCGAGGCGATCGGGCTGCCCCACGCCGCGTGGTGGGGCATGAAGGGCTACAACGGGGTGGCGGTGTTCTCCCGCCTGCCCCTGGAGCGGCTGACGGACGCGCCGGACTGGTGCGGCAAGGGGGATTGCCGGCATCTTGCCGTCGCGCTGGCCACGCCTTCCGGGCCGGTGGAGATCAACGACTTCTACGTGCCCGCCGGCGGCGACGTGCCCGACCGCGCGGCCAATCCCAAGTTCGGCCACAAGCTCGACTTTCTCGCCGAGACCACCGCCTGGTTCGGCGCCCGTAACGGACTGAAGCGCGCCGTGCTGGTGGGCGACCTCAACATCGCCCCGCTCGAGGCCGACGTGTGGAGCCACCGCGCGCTGCTCGACGTCGTCAGCCACACCCCCGAGGAATGCGCGGCGCTGACGACGTGGATGCAGCACGGCTTCGTCGATGCGGTGCGGGCCCAGGCGCCCGCGCCGGAGAAGCTCTTCACCTGGTGGTCGTACCGCAACCGCGACTGGCGGGCCTCCAACCGCGGGCGGCGGCTCGACCATGTGTGGGTGACCCCCGATCTCGCCGGCGGACTGCGGGGATACGAGATCCTCAAGGACGCACGGGACTGGCCGAAGACCTCCGACCACGTGCCGCTGCTCGTCGAGGTGGAGGTATAGGGAAGGGAAGGACTTCTTTTTCCTGAAGGAAAAAAGAAGCAAAAAGGACTTTTGTTCGTTGGGTTCCGCGGCTGACACGGGCGCGGAATCCTTAACGGATAAAGCTTTCCTGGTTCTCCTTTCTCGAAAGGAGAACACCTTCCTTGCCTTGCGGCCGGGGGCGACTAGAGTGGACGCATGATCACCATCCAGAGCCTGCTCAACCTCAAGGACAACTACGCCTGGCTGCTGCGCGATCAGGCGAGCGGGGCCGTCGGCGTGGTGGACCCCGCCGATGCCTGTGCCGTCGCCAAGCACATCAACGCCAACGGCGGGCGGCTCGACCTGATCCTGCTGACGCATCATCATCGCGACCACACCGCCGGCACCGATGAGCTGCGCGAGCGTTTCGGGGCCCGCGTGGTGGGGCCGCGCGCCGCCGTCGCCCGCCTGCCCGTGCTCGACGAGGCCGTGGGCGAGGGCGATGCCGTGCGCCTCGGCGATGCCGTCGGGCGGGTGCTCGACGTGCCGGGCCATGCCATCGGACATGTCGCCTACTACTTCGACATGCCGCCCGCCCTGTTCTGCGGCGACACGCTGTTCAGCCTCGGCTGCGGACGGCTGTTCGAGGGGACGGCGGAGGAACTCTACGGCTCCCTCCGGCGCCTGGCGGGGCTGCCGGCCGAGACGCTGGTGTGCTGCGGGCACGAATACACCGAGAGCAACGCCCGCTTCGCCCGCATGGTCGAGCCCGACAATGCCGCCCTGGCCGCCTATGCCGAGAAGGTCAAGGCCCTGCGCGCCGCCGGCAAGCCCTCCGTGCCCAGCCGCATGGGGGACGAGGTTGCCCTCAATCCGTTCCTGCGGGCTCCCGATGCGGCCGCCTTTGCCGAGCTGCGCACGCGCAAGGACAACTTCTGAGGGAATCGGCCCCGGGGACTCTCCTCCGGGGGGGGCTCTGTCCGCCGGCCTCCTGTGAAGTGCCTGCCGTGAAGCGCCTTTTGGGGAGGGTATGCCATGATCGATCTTTCCGACCCCGCGTTGCCGGCCGAAGTGGTGGCGCGGGCGCTGGATCTGGCGCCGCATCCGGAGGGAGGGCATTTCCGCGAGACCTGGCGGGATGTGGCCGACGATGGCGGGCGGGGCGCGGGGACGGCGATCCTGTTCCTGCTGGCGGCGGGAGAGGAAAGCCGCTGGCACCGGGTGGATGCCGCCGAGCTGTGGCTGTGGCAGGCCGGCGGCTCCCTGGAGCTGGCTCTGCCGGGGCGTGCGCTGCGGCTGGGACCGGGCGTCGGGAAGGGCGAGGTGCTGCAGGGGGTGGTGCCCAAGGGCGTCTGGCAGGCGGCGCGGCCGCTGGCGGCCTGGACCCTGGTGAGCTGCGTGGTGCTCCCGGCTTTTTTATTCTCGGGTTTTGAGATGGCTCCGGAGGGCTGGCGCCCGGACGCGTGAGGAAGGACGGGGAGGGAGGCGGATTTTGTCTCTCTTCGCGCGCCTGTGAGGGGAGCGTGCGAAAAAATAGGGATTAGTATCAAAAAATATACCATCCCTCCGTTCGGTAATTCCTGCTCATGAATGCAGGTTGTCTTCCGTCCAATCGAAAATAATTGACTGCACGTTTGGGTTGTGTCCTGATCGGCGCAGATTTTTCTGCAATGAAGCGGAAGACGCGGGTGCCTGAAGGCAGCAGTTTTCTTCTCGACGGGTTGTCCTGGGTCCGTGATTTGTTGCGAATGCAGGTTGTTTCCCGGCGTGTCTGAAAATCTGGGTCTTCCGGTGCCGGCTGGCGGTCCTTTCGCTGTTGAGATGGGACAGGGCCCCATGAGATGCCGGGAAAGTTCCGTCGTCGATGGTGGATACGGCGCGGCCGAAGCGCTGGCAGCCGGCCCGCGGGCGCAGGGGAGCGCCCCGCGACCTTCCCTCGCCCGGGGAGGCAGCCTCGCGCGGCAGGACCGCAGGGCAAATCCCGTCGCGCCGGGGTGGGAGCGGCAGGTTCTGCGGGGACCGTCTCCGGAAGCGCCGCAGCCACCGGTCGTCCCGGCTTTTCCACAGCCATCGCAGAGTCCCGCGGCGGCGTTCGGCCGCGCGCCAGGAGAGGCCTCGCCGACGATGGAGACCGAGGAATTCATCGGCCAGGATTTCGTGGGCGTGGCGGCGCGCGCGCGCATCCGCACGCCCGGGGGGAGCCGCCCCGTGGAGGAGCTGGCTCCGGGCGAACTCGTCCTCACCGGCACCGGCACCGGGATCGCCAAGCCGATTCTCTGGATCGGCCGCAAGCAGATCGAGCCTCTGCGCTGTGACCCCCGGCACGGCCGGCCGGTGCGCGTCTGCGCCGGCGCCCTCGGGCAGGGGCCGGCGCACGACCTGCTGCTTTCTCCCTGGTGCGCCCTGCTGGTGGGCGGAGTCCTGGTGGAGGCTTCCGCCCTGGTGAACGGGACCACCGTCCGCCGCGAGGAGATCGGCGCCTTCTGCTTCTTCGGCCTGGAGTTCGCGGATCAGGAGCTGGTGCTGGCCGACGGCATCGCGGTGGAAAGTTTCGTCGCGCCGCCGGGATGCGGCACGCCCGACGATGACGGATTCGAGGAGGGGCTCCCCGGCGACTCCCTGTTCGACAACTGGCCGGAACGCCTGATGCTGCGCCCCGAATGGGAGACAGGGGCCGAATTGCCGCTCCCCCGGGCAAGATCGGCCCGCCAGGTGCCGCGGGCCGTGCGGGCCCTCCTGGGGCAGGCGACCCTGCACGCCGGGGGCGCCCCCGGCAGCGGTGTGGCGGGGTAGGGAC
>CALNAL010000344.1 GCA_937874445.1 uncultured Acetobacteraceae bacterium
CGAAGGGGTCGATGGCCACGCCGTCGCCGAGGATGCGACCGGCAAACACCGGATCGGGCACCTTCTCCAGCGACGTCACCCAGCCCCCCAGCGGTGCCCCGACCACGACCGGTGCGGCGGATGCCTCCTGGGGAAAAGCCTCTGGTCCATTGATGGCAGTCATGCCGGAATTCCTCGCCTCGCTTGCGAGGTGGCTTGGCTTTTCCGGCCATGGGAACGGGGAGAGCCCCGGCGTATCGGCGCAAAAAACCAGCCACCATTCTTGGTTGATTCTGGTTTTGCCCGCGCGCGCGGTAACAACCCGAGATCCGGCGGCGCTTCGCCCGCCTGTCCTGGGCGAAAATTAATGACAGCCCTGTCATCCTGTCAAGTCGCGGCTTGGGGGAGCCGCATGAAGATTGAAGAAGGGAAGGCTTCTTTTTGCCTTCCGGAAAAAGAAGCAAAAAGGACTTTTCCCTCTTTCCCTCCGCGCCCGACCCAGGCTCAGAAGGGGGAAGGCCCCCGGCCGGGAGACGCCATGTGGTGGATGTAGAAGGCGAGATAGACGGTCTCGTCGGCGCAGATGTCCCAGCCCATTTTCCGTGCCAGGTAGTCGGCGATCCGGGAGGCGCAGTGATGGGCGCGCGCATCGTCCAGGCGGAACGACCTGGCGAATCCCGCCGTGAGCGGATCGTAGCCGTCGCCGGCGAGATGGGTCAGGAACAGATAGCGCAGATGGGTGGCGAAACGCGCCTCGCCCAGCGAGGGATGCCGCGCCAGGGCAAAACCGTATTCGGCGCGGATGATCTCCAGGATGTCGCGGGTCAGCCGGGCCGTCTGCACGGCCTCGCTGAGCACGCGCGCGCCGGCCTGGGCATTGACGAAATGCAGCGCCAGCGGCACCGCCTCGGACGGGGGCAGACGGATGCCCGAGCGCTGCTGGATGATCTCCAGGGCCTGCAGGCCGAGGTTGATCTCGCGGGGATAGATCACGTGCACTTCCCACTCGAGCGGATGGTCGAGGGCCTGGCCGGTCGCCACCCGGTGCACGGCAAAGGCGATATGGTCGGCCAGGGCCACCGTGGCCTGGGGGTCCAGCTCCAGCCCGAAATGGGGACCGAGGGCGAGGATCTCCTCGGCGACCGCGATCAGCTCGGGGGGGATCCCGGCGACACGTTCGGCCAGCTGTTCGGAGGCCGCGGCCGGTTCGGGGACGAAACGGCGTTCGATCAGGGCGGGGTCCAGGCGGTCACCCCGGCGGGCATGGAACGCCACGCCACGCCCCTGCACCACCAGTTCGCGCCCGCTGTCGTCGCGGACGAGGGCGACATTGTTGTTGAAGACATTGATGATCTCCATCCGTTTCATCCCCCGAGACCATTTGTTTCTTTCGTTCGCACTCTCTCGACGTATTGTGCCGGCATAAATTCGGAAGGGTCTGTGGGACCCGGACAAAAAAACCCGACACCGCGTCACCGGCGTGACGCACTGTCAGGTTTTGCCCGGTGCCACCGGTAACAACCCTTGTGGGTGGCAGTTTATCATGGGGGCGAGCGCCGTTCCATCGCTTCCTGGGGCGGAGCGCGCCCCGCAGGCGCAGTTTTCCGCCGCGAAATCTTGCCCGATGAAGCTGCCCTGATTCTGCGTTCCCCGAAAGAAGCCCCCCCGATCCTCCTGTCGCGCCAGCCGCGCCGCCCGCGGGCGGGGGAAAGGCGGCCCTCCCCTGGCCGGAGCGCCCGGGAGGGGCCATATCTGGGAAAGATTATGGAGTTTGGACCGGATCATGACCGATACGCAGCCGGCGACCACGCGCCGCCTCGACTACCTGCCCCCCGCGTTTCTCGTGGACACGGTTGACCTGACATTCGACCTCGACCCGGCCGCAACGCGGGTGAGCGCGCGGCTGGCGGTACGGCGCAATCCGGCGCGCAACGAGGCCGGGGCTCCGCTGGTGCTCAACGGCGAGGCGGTAAAGCTGCTCTCGCTGAAACGTGACGGGGTGGCGCTGGGGGCCAACCGCTACACGCTGGACGAGACGACGCTGACCCTCCCCGACATGCCCGATGCGGCGGTGCTGGAGATCGAGACGCTCATCGCGCCCAAGGACAACACCGAGCTTTCCGGCCTCTACACCTCCAACGGGGCGTTCTTCACGCAGAACGAGGCCGAGGGATTCCGGCGCATCACCTTCTTCCCCGACCGCCCGGACGTGATGGCGCGCTACACCACGCTGATCCGCGCGCCGCGCTCGGTGCCGGTGCTGCTTTCCAACGGCAACCTGGAGAAATCCGGCGAGCTGCCGGACGGGCGGCACTTCGCGGCGTTCCGCGATCCGTTCCCCAAGCCGTGCTACCTCTTCGCGCTGGTGGCGGGCGACCTGGTGGCGGTGCGCGACCGTTTCGTTACCAGATCGGGACGTCCCGTGGCCCTGGCGGTGTGGGTGCGCCGCGGCGACGAGGGACGCTGCGGGCACGCGCTGGATTCGCTGAAGAAGGCCATGGCCTGGGACGAGCGGACCTACGGCCTGGAATACGATCTCGACATCTTCAACATCGCCGCCGTGGCCGATTTCAACATGGGGGCGATGGAGAACAAGAGCCTGAACATTTTCAATACGAAATGTGTTCTCGCCTCCCCCGAGAGCGAAACGGATTCCGACTTCGAGAACGTCCAGCGGGTGATCGCCCACGAGTATTTCCACAACTGGACGGGCGACCGCGTGACGTGCCGCGACTGGTTCCAGCTTTCCCTCAAGGAGGGACTGACGGTTTTCCGCGACCAGAGCTTCGGCGCGGACATGGGCAGCGCGGCGGTCAAGCGCATCCGTGACGTGCGCGGGCTGCGCGCGAGCCAGTTCCCCGAGGACGCCGGGCCGCTCGCGCATCCCGTGCGCCCCGACAGCTACATCGCCATCGACAATTTCTACACCTCGACCATCTACGAGAAGGGCGCCGAGATCTGCCGCATGCTTTCGCGGGTGGTGGGCCAGGACGGGTTCCGCAAGGGCATGGAGTGCTACATCGCCCGCCACGACAACCAGGCCGTCACCATCGAGGATTTCGTGCGCGCGATCGGCGACGGAGCGGGGCGCGACCTGACACCGTTCCTGAAGTGGTACGAACAGGCCGGCACACCGGAGATCTCGTTCCGGGAAGAATACGATGAAAAGGCGCAGCGCTACACGCTGACGCTGGCCCAGCTCACGCGGCCCACGCCGGGACAGCCGGAAAAGCATCCGCTGCCGGTCCCGGTGGCCGCGGGGCTGCTCGGCCCCGACGGCGGCGAGCTGGTGGGCACGCGCCTGCTGATGCTCGAAAAGCCCGAGCAGAGCTGGGTTTTCGAGAACGTCCCGGCGCGTCCGGTGGCCTCGCTGCTGCGCGGGTTCTCCGCGCCGGTGCGGCTCACGGGGGTGTCGCGCGACGCGATGGCGTTCCTCGCCGCCCACGATACCGACCCCTTCGTGCGCTGGGAGGCGGGCCAGCAGCACGCGACGGCGGTGATGCTCGATGCGGTGGCGGCGATCCGCGCCGGCGCCGCGCCGCAGCTCGATGCGCGGCTGGTCGAGGCGCGCGCCGCGCTGCTGGAAGGCGCCGACGCCGACCTGCAGTTTGCCGCCGAGGCGCTGCGATTGCCTTCCGAGGCCTACCTCGCCGACCAGATGGAGGAGGTCGATCCCGACGCCATCCACGCGGCCCGCGAGTTCCTGCGTGCGGAGATCGGGCGGCAGCTGGCCGGGGCGCTGCAGGCGACCTACGCGCGGCTTGCCGATACGGGTCCGTACCGTTTCGAACCCGTCGCCGTGGGACGGCGGGCGCTGCGGGGCGTGTGCCTCGACTTCCTCGCCGCCGGCGCGGACGGGGTGGCGCTGGCGGAACGGCAATTCGCCTCCGCCGCCAACATGACCGACACGCTCTCGGCCCTGGCGGTGCTGGCCTCGGCCGAAAGCCCGGCGCGGCAGGCGGCGCTCGATGCCTTCTATCGGCGCTGGCGTGGCGACAACCTGGTGATCGACAAATGGTTCAGCCTGCAGGCCACCTCCACGCGGGCGGCGACGCTGGCCGAGGTGCAGGCGCTGACGCACCACGCCGACTTCGACCTGCGCAACCCCAACCGGGTGCGCTCGCTGGTGGGCGCCTTCTCCTCGGGCAACCAGCTGCGCTTCCATGATGCCTCGGGGGCGGGATACCGGCTGCTGGCCGACACGGTGATCGCCCTCGACCCCAACAATGCCCAGCTGGCGGCGCGGCTGATCGGGCCGCTGGGGGCCTGGAAGCGGCAGATGCCGGCCCGCCAGGCGCTGATGCGCGCCGAGCTGGAGCGCATCCTCGGCCGGCCGAAGCTCTCGCGGCTGACCTACGAGAAGGCGAGCAAGGCACTCGCCTGAACGGGCGGGGGCTCGGGAAGAAAAGGGAAGGTCTTCTTTTTCCTGAAGGAAAAAGAAGCAAAAAGGACTTTTCCCCGTTGGGCTCCGCGTCTGTTACAGGCGCGGAGCCTTAACGGGGAGAGCTTTCCTGGTTCTTCTTTCGCGAAAGAAGAACACCTTGCCTTGCTGCCCTGCCAGCCCCGGCCGGAGCGGCGGGGCTGAAATGTGGCCGCCCCCCTGGCAGATCTGGCCGGGCGTGCCCATATGGCGGAAATGGCGCTCTTCCGGAGGGCGCGTCCCGGCTGCCTGCGCGCGGCCGATGGCCCGAGGGAACTGGCGTTGCGGGGCGATCACAAGAGATCGTGCCGACGCCGGATTTGTGCGGGGGCGCCGCTGGCCGCCTTGGAGGGGGTATGCTCCACCATAAGTTCTCCGTAGGGCAGGAAGTCAATTTCCTGCCGACCGTCATGGATTTCAATGTGCCGCGCGGGACCTATCGCGTCGTCCGCCAGATGCCGATGGAAGGCGGGGGGTTCACCTACCGCGTCAAAAGCGTCGCCGACGGCCACGAGCGGGTCATCCGCGAGAGCCAGCTCACCGAGGGAGGCGCCTGGATGCCGGCCTCGACCCCACAGGCGGCCCACGCCCCGGCCAAGAGGCATTCCTCATAACCGCCGAAATTCCCGCCGGGGAGGAAGAGGAAGCCTTCCCGGTCTACACCAAGGCCGAGCGCGGGCTCGACGCGCTGGTACATCTGCTTGGCGTACCCTCCGCCACCGCGGCCTCGGTGTGGCTGATCGTGCAGGCGAGCCTGCGCGGCGGGGCGCTGCTGGTCTCCTCCCTGTCGGTCTACGCCACCGGGCTGGTGGGCATGCTGGCCGCGTCCGCCGCCTATCACCTGGCCCGTCCCGGACGCGCCAAGGCCCTGCTGCGGCGTGCCGACCATTCCATGATCTTCGTGATGATTGCCGGTTCGTACACGCCCTTTGCGCTCAATGCGTTCTGTCTCTTATACACATCTCCGAGCCCACGAGACATGCGCAGATCTCG
>CALNAL010000345.1 GCA_937874445.1 uncultured Acetobacteraceae bacterium
GGAGATGCCGATCAACAGGCTTGCCGCGAGCAGGCCGGAACGGAACTTCATGAGGTGTCTCCTTCGGGTCGGCGGAAAACGAGGCGACCCATGCCCCCTCCATGGCAAACCCTGTGCCAGACATGATTCAACGAAAAAGCAACGGGTTGGCACGCCGGCGGCGGGGGGCTCGTCCGCTGCGGCGACGCCCGGTGTCCGGTTTACGGACGCCCCGGCAGGGAAGCAGGCAAGGAAGGTATTCTTCTTGCGAGCAAGAAGAACCAAGAAAGCTCTCTCCGTTAAGGGCTCCGCGCCTGTGTCACGCGCGGAGCCCAACGAACAAAAGTCCTTTTGCTTCTTTTCCTTCAGGAAAAGAAGACCTTGCCTTCTCCTTCAGCAGCTCCCGGCAGGCGGCGGCGGGGCCATGCCGAAGGCGGGGCGCAGGCGGATGCCCACGGCGCAGCCGGCGAGTGCGGCGGCGATCCACAGCCAGCCGTGCAGGCTGCCCGAGGCGATGCCCGAGAAGAACGCCCCGATGTTGCAGCCGTAGGCCAGCCGCGCCCCGTATCCCAGCAGCAGCCCGCCCACCGCCGAGCCGGCCAGGTGCCGCCACGGCACCCGCCGCACCGGGGCGAAGCGTCCGGCCAGGCCGGCGGCCAGCAGCGCCCCCAGCATGATGCCGAAATCCATCACCGAGGTGATGTCGGCGAGCAGCGGCCGGGCGAGCGCGCCCTGCATCGCCGGCGCGCTCCAGCCGCCCCAGCCCGAGAGGTCGCCCCCCGCGGCGAGGGCGATCTTGCCGCCCCACAGGCCGAACGCCGAGGTGATGCCCCACGGCCGCCCGGCGAGCCAGAGCGTGGCGAAGTTGCCCAGCGCCAACGCGACCGCCCCGGCCACCACCGGCCACGGCCCCGCGAGCAGCCGGCGGGCCCCGAAGGCGCCGGAAATCGGCTGCACCGCGCCATGGCGACGCCGCTCCAGCGCGCGCACCCCGCCGTAGAGCGCGGCGAAGGCGGCCAGGTTGAGCGCGAGCGCCACCGGCCAGCCCAGGCTCTTGACCAGCGACACCGCGGGCAGCGCCGGCAGGGTCTGCCACCACGGCAGGTGCGCCACCCCCACCACCGAGCCCGCGACGAAGAAGGCGAGCGTGACGACCATGCGCGTCGAGCCACCGCCGGCGGCGAACAGCGTGCCGGAGGCGCATCCGCCCCCGAGCTGCATGCCGACGCCGAACAGGAAGGCCCCCAGCGCCACCGAGGGCCCCAGCGGGGCGGCGTTGCCGCTGACCGGCTGGCCGAACAGCGCGCCGCTGCCGAGCACGGGGAAGAACAGCACCACCGCCAGGGCGAGCATCACCAGCTGGGCGCGCAACCCGGCGCTGCGGCGCTCGGACAGAAAAACACGATAGGCGGCTGTGAAACCGAAGCTGGCGTGATAGAGCGCCACCCCCAGCCCGCCGCCGAGCGCCAGCAAGGCCACCATCCGGGGAGCCCCTCCGGCGGGGGCGAGCACGAGGGAAATCGCCGCGCCCAGGGCGAAAAATCCGGCAAGCGCGGCCAACACCACCCCGGGCTGGCCGGGCAGGGCCGCCCGCGACGGGAGCGGGACGGAAAGAACACGGTCTGACATCAGCAGTCTCCTCATCGGAGCCGCTGAGATGGGAGCCTCCCGGGCCGGATTCAACGTGAATTTAATGTCTAATACACGATATCACGCCAAGACGCGTATTATTGATCCCCCTCCAGGGTCGTCAGCGCCGCGATCACCGCCCGGGTCGCCTCGGCGGTTCCCGCGCCACCCGGCTCGCCGCTCCAGTCCGGGCGCGCCAGATCGGCGGTGCGCAGCCCCCGCGCGAAGGCCGCGTCCACCGCGCGGCGGATCAGCCGGGCCGCCTCGCAAGCCGCCGGCACGCCCTGGCGCCGGCCCAGCCAGTCCAGCATCATCGCCCCGGAGAGGATCATCGCGGTGGGGTTGGCGATCCCCCGGCCCGCGATGTCGGGGGCGCTGCCGTGGCTGGGCTGGAACACCGCGTGCGCGGCGCCGACGTCGGCCGAGGGCGCGAAGCCCATGCCGCCGATCAGCCCCGCCGCCAGGTCGGAGAGGATGTCGCCGAACTGGTTCTCCATCACCATCACGTCGAAATCCCAGGGCCGGCGCACCAGGTCGAGCGCCGCGGCGTCCACCAGGTGGTGGCGGGGCCGCGCGCCGGGATGGCGGGCGGCGCGCTCGTCGAACACCTGGCGAA
>CALNAL010000346.1 GCA_937874445.1 uncultured Acetobacteraceae bacterium
ATCTACACCTAAGCCTTCGTCGGCAGCGTCAGATGTGTATAAGAGACAGCCTTTCGTCCCCCACCGCTACGCGCGCTGAAAGAACCGAAACCATGTCCGAAATCCGCTACACCAAAGAGCATGAATGGGTCCGCCTCGACGGCGAGGTGGCCACGGTCGGCATCACCGACCACGCCCAGGAATCGCTGGGCGACATCGTCTTCGTCGAGCTGCCCGAGGTGGGCCGCACGGTGACGGCCGGCGAGGCCTGCGCCGTGGTGGAGAGCGTCAAGGCCGCCTCCGACGTGTTCGCCCCGCTGGCCGGCACCGTCAGCGAGGCCAACCAGGCGATCGTGGACGAGCCCAGCCTGGTCAACCAGAAGGCCGACACCGACGCCTGGTTCTTCCGCCTCACCGGGGTGGACGCCGGGGCCTTCGCCGGCCTGATGGACGCGGCCGCCTACAAGGTGTTCGTGGAGAACGAATGATGGAGCCGCTGGCGGAACTGGCGGAGCTGGAGGCGGCCGGATTCGCCGCCCGCCATCTCGGCTCCTCCCCCGCGGCGGTGGGCGAAATGCTCGCCGCCCTGGGGCTTGCCTCGCTCGACGAGATGGCGGCGCGCACCGTGCCCGCCGCCATCCGCAGCCAGGCGCCGATGGGCCTGCCCGCCCCGCTCGACGAGGCCGGCACGCTCGCGGAGCTGCGCGACCTCGCCGCGCGGAACGTGCTGAAGAAGTCGCTGATCGGCCTGGGCTACGCCGGCACCTTCACCCCCCCGGTGATCCAGCGCTGCGTGCTGGAGAACCCCGGCTGGTACACCGCCTACACCCCCTACCAGTCGGAAATCTCGCAGGGCCGTCTGGAGGCGCTGCTCACCTTCCAGACCATGATCGCCAGCCTCACCGGCATGGAGATCGCCAACGCCTCCCTGCTCGACGAGGCCACCGCGGCGGCCGAGGCGATGAGCATGGCGCATCACCTCGCCAGGAACAAAAGCGACGTCCTGGCCGTCGCCGCCGACCTGCATCCGCAGACCCGCGCGGTGCTGACCACCCGGGCCCGCCCGATCGGGCTGAGCCTGGCCGAGATCCCGGCGGGCGACCCCGCCGCCATCGCCGCCGCCAAGCCCTTCGCGGTGCTCCTGCAATATCCCGGCACCACCGGCGAGGTGCGCGACCTCACCGCCGAGATCGCGGCGGCCCACGCGGCCGGCGCCCTGGCCATCGTCGCCGCCGACCCGCTGGCGCTGGTGGTGCTCGCCTCCCCCGGCCGGATGGGCGCCGACATCGTGGTGGGCTCGTCCCAGCGCTTCGGCGTGCCGATGGGCTTCGGCGGCCCGCACGCCGGCTACATGGCCACCCGCGACGCCTTCAAGCGCCAGATGCCGGGCCGGCTGGTCGGCGTCTCGGTGGATGCCGCCGGCGCCCCCGCGATGCGCCTCGCCCTGCAGACGCGCGAGCAGCACATCCGCCGCGAGAAGGCCACCTCCAACATCTGCACCGCCCAGGTTCTGCTGGCGGTGATGGCCGGGTTCTACGCGGTGTGGCACGGCCCGGAGGGGCTGAAGCGCATCGCCAAACGCGTCGCCCTCTCGGCGCACGTGCTGGCCGACGCCGCCCGGCGCGGCGGCTTCGCCCTGCGCCACGAACTCTTCTTCGACACCATCGCGCTGGAGGCCGGCCCCCGGGCCGACGCCCTGATGGCCGACGCGCTGGCGGCGGGCTTCAACCTGCGCCGCATCGACGCCACCGGCGTCGGCATTGCCCTCGACGAGACGGTAACCCGCGCCGACCTCGAGGCGCTGGCCAAGGTGCTCGGCGCCCCGCTCGCCGGCAGCGTGCCCGGCCCCTGCGCGCTGGCCCGCCAGGACGTCCTCCTGCCCGAGGTGGTGTTCCACTCCGTGCACTCCGAGCACGACATGGTGCGCTACCTCAAGCGCCTGCAGGACAAGGACGTCGCGCTCGACCGCAGCATGATCCCGCTCGGCTCCTGCACGATGAAGCTCAACGCCACCGCCGAGATGATGCCCATCACCTGGCCGGGCTTCGCGGCGCTGCACCCCTTCGCGCCGGCCGATCAGACGCGCGGCATCCGCACCCTGATCGCGCGTCTGCAACAGTGGCTGGCCGACGTCACCGGCTTTGCCGCGGTCTCGCTGATGCCCAACGCGGGCAGCCAGGGCGAGTATTCCGGCCTGCTGGCCATCCGCGCCTGGCAGGCGGCCCAGGGCGAAGGGCACCGCCACATCTGCCTGATCCCCTCCTCGGCGCACGGCACCAACCCCGCCTCGGCGACCATGGCCGGGCTCAAGGTGGTGGTGGTGGCCTGCGACCACGAGGGCAACATCGACGTGGCCGACCTCAAGGCCAAGGCGGAGGCCAACGCCGCCGAGCTGGCCGCGCTGATGATCACCTACCCCAGCACGCACGGCGTGTACGAGGAGCAGGTGATGGAGATGGTCCGCATCGTCCACGCCGCCGGCGGGCAGGTCTACATGGACGGGGCCAACATGAACGCGCAGGTGGGGCTGACCTCGCCGGCGCGCATCGGCGCCGACGTCTGCCACCTCAACCTGCACAAGACCTTCTGCATCCCCCACGGCGGCGGGGGGCCCGGGGTGGGGCCGATCGCGGTGGCCGCCCATCTGGCGCCGCACCTGCCCAATCACCCGCTCGACCCCGAGGCCGGCCCTGCCACCGGCTACGGCCCGGTGGCGGCGGCGCCGTTCGGCTCGGCGCTGATCCTGCCCATCGCCTATGCCTACATCCGCATGATGGGCGACGAGGGTCTGCGCCAGGCCAGCGAGATGGCCATCCTCAACGCCAACTACGTGGCCGCCCGGCTCAAGCCGTACTACCCGGTGCTCTACACCGGGGCGCGCGGGATGGTGGCGCACGAGTGCATCCTCGACTGCCGCCCGCTGCAGGCCGAAAGCGGCATCGGGGTGGAGGACATCGCCAAGCGGTTGCAGGATTTCGGCTTCCACGCGCCGACCATGTCCTTCCCGGTGGCGGGCACGCTGATGGTGGAACCCACCGAGAGCGAGCCCAAGGCCGAGCTGGACCGCTTCTGCGACGCGATGATCGCCATCCGCCGCGAGATCGACGCGGTGGCGGCGGGCACGCTGGACGCCACCGACAACCCGCTGCACAACGCCCCGCACACCGCCGCCGAGCTGATGGTGGAAAGCTGGACGCACCCCTACTCGCGCGAACAGGCGGCCTATCCGAGCGCCTGGGTGCGGGCCAATAAGTACTGGCCGCCGGTCAAGCGGGTGGACAACGTCTACGGCGACCGCCACCTCGCCTGCTCCTGCGCGCCTCTGGAGGCCTGTCTCTTATACACATCTCCGAGCCCACGAGACATGCGCAGATCTCGTAT
>CALNAL010000347.1 GCA_937874445.1 uncultured Acetobacteraceae bacterium
AGGGAAGGGAAGGAAGGCTTCTTTTTCCTGAAGGAAAAAGAAGCAAAAAGGACTTCGTTCGTTTGGCTCCGCGCGTGGGGCAGGCGCGGAGCCTTAACGGATAAAGCTTTCCTGGTTCTCCTTTCCCGAAAGGAGAACACCTTCCTTCCTTATGGCCGCGCTCGGCGAGACCTGACACAAGACGCCCCATGGCTCAGCGGGCCCGGAACAGGCGGCAGACTTCCGTCATGTCGGGAACATCTTCCAGGGTGGAAACGATCTTCCGCAGGGCCTCGGCGTTTTCCGCCGTCAGGGCCTTGGTGGCGCAGTTGTCGAATTTCCTGAGCAGCAGCTCGCGCGGCGGCGGCTCGTCGGCACGGCGCCCGTGAGGGCGGTCCATGTGCTGGTGCAGCGTTCTGCCACCGGAAAGATGGAGCGTGAGGTCGGTGAGATAGTTGCCCTCGCTCGCCTGCGACAGGTCCGGGTGCGGGGCGGCATGAACCCGCGCCATCAGGCCGGGGATGCGCGGGTCGCGGTAGGCGGATTCGGCGAAGCTGTCGAGAACGATATGGCCGTCCAGCAGGGCGCGCGCCAGGCAGTACTGGATGCTGAACTTGGCATCGAGGGCGCTCCGGATCTGCGGGCGGTTCACGTGCGGCAGCCGCAGGGGATGCACGAGGACGTCTATTTCTTCCACATCAGAAACAGAAAAATCGTTCTGATTCTTCAACATGAACAGGCCGTCGATGGCGGCGTGGGTGCTGTCGCAGCAGGGGTAGAGCTTGATGCCGATGCCCGGCTCCACGATGTCGAGCGGGGCCGCCCAGTTCGCGGTGGCCAGTTCCGGGCGGTAGGTTCCCGGCCCGTTGAACACGTTGAAGAATCCCTGCTTGTGCTCGAATGCGACAAGGCTGGAGGTGAACCCCTGCCCGGCCAGCAGGGCGCACATCAGGCCATTGCGGGTGCAGTTCCCGATGTGGAACGGCTTGGTCATGGTGCCGAAGTTGGCCTTGATCCCGCAGGCCAGCGAGGCGGCTAGGCCGAGGGCCATCGCGATCTGCCCGGGCGGCAGGCCGAGCAGGCGCGAACAGGCGGCGGCGGCGGCGAACACGCCGAGGGTGGCGGTGGGGTGCCAGCCTTTTTCGTAGTGGTGGAAATTGACGCTGCGTGCCAGGCGCGTCTCGGTCTCGAAGCCGGTGATGAAGGCGCACAGGAAATCCCGGCCGCTGACCGGGGCACGCATCTGCGGCGGTGCGGCCTCGACGAGCGCGAACAGCGCCGGCAGGATCGGCGCGGAGGGGTGTCCGCCCATCGCCATGTTGACGTCGTCGAAGTCCAGCGCGTGGGCGGCCACTCCGTTGACGAGGGCCGCGTCCAGCGGGGCCAGCCGCTCGCCGCGGCCGATCAGCGAGGCCGGGCCCGGCTGGACCAGGCCCGGTGTCCGCAGCAGGGTCTCGACGACCGGCTGGGAGGCCCCCGCCAGGGCGCATCCGAGCGTGTCCAGGATGACGACCTTGGCATTGTCGAGCGCGCGCTGCGGCAGGTCCGGCCCGCCGGGCGCGGCGATGCGGGCGGCAAGTTCTTCCGCTATCGACATGAGGAATCTCCCGCGGGCTTCATGGCGTCAGCTCCAGAAGAGCCGCTGGGGATTGGCCACCAGGATCTGGCGCAGCGTCTCGGGCTTGCCGATCCAGGAGGCCGTGAGGTTCAGGTCGCGCCCGTCGTCCTCGGGCCAGAAATGCTCGATCTTGTCGGGGCTGCGTTTCGTTCCGGGGGCGGGCATGGTGCTGTCTCTTATACACATCTGACGCTGCCGACGAAGGCTTAGGTGTAGAT
>CALNAL010000348.1 GCA_937874445.1 uncultured Acetobacteraceae bacterium
CGCCAACACCCCCCTCGGCCCGCTCGACACGGTGGCCCGGTGGGCCGTCGTGATCGACTACGCCACCCAGGCCGTCCTGCTCGACAAGGCCGCCGACGAGGCCATGCCGCCCTCCTCGATGACCAAGCTGATGACGATCTACATCGTCTACAGCCTGCTCAAGTCGGGGCGCCTGAAGCTCGACCAGACCCTGCCGGTCTCCGAGAAGGCCTGGCGCATGGGCGGCTCGAAGATGTTCGTCGGCATCGGCACCCAGGTGCCGGTGGAAGACCTCATCCGCGGCGTGATCGTCGATTCGGGCAACGACGCCTGCATCGTCTTCGCCGAGGCGATCGCCGGCTCGGAGGAGCAGTTCGCCGAGCTGATGAACCAGAAGGCCAAGGAACTCGGCCTGACCCAGAGCCATTTCGTCAATTCCAACGGCTGGCCGGCCGAGGGGCACGTGATGAGCGTGCACGACATCGGCATGCTGGCCTGGCACCTCATCCACGACTTCCCCGACTACTACCACTACGATTCCGAGCGGACCTTCAAGTACAACAACATCGAGCAGCAGAACCGCAATCCGCTGGTCCAGAAGGGCACCGCCGACGGGCTCAAGACCGGCCACACCGAGGCCGGCGGCTACGGCCTGGTGGCCTCCGCCCAGCGCGGCGGCAGGCGGATGATCGTGGTGGTCAACGGCCTCGCCACCATGCGCCAGCGCGCCGAGGAGGGCGAGCGGCTGATGGACTGGGCCTTCCGCGAGTTCGACGACGTCACCCTCTTCACCGCCGGCGAGACGGTGGAACAGGCGCCGGTGTGGCTCGGCACCCAGCCGACCGTGCCGCTGGTGGGCGGGCACGACCTGGTGGTGACCATGCCGCACGGCTGGCGCAACAAGGCCAAGATCACGATCAGCTACAACCGCCCGATTCCCGCCCCGGTGGTGCGCGGCACCGAGCTGGGCCAGCTCACCGTCAGCGGTGATGGCGTGCCCAACCTCTCCGCCCCGCTGCTGGCCGGCGCGGACGTGCCCCGCCTCGGCCTCGTCGGCCGCGCCTTCGCCGTGCTCACCCACATGATCACCGGCGGCTGACCGGAGACCCGCCATGGCACGCGCACGCGGCCTGTTCATCGCCCTGGAAGGTGGCGACGGGACCGGCAAGAGTGGCGCGCTGGCGCATCTCGTGGCCAGTCTCGGCGCCGGGGATGCTCTCCTCGCCACCCACGAGCCCGGCGCCACGCCCGAGGGCCGCCTGCTGCGCGAGCGCCTGCTGCGCCGCGACGGCCTCGACTGGACCCCGATGGCCGAACTGCTGCTGATCGCCGCCGACCGCGCCCAGCACGTCGCACGGGTCATCCGCCCCGCCCTCGACGCCGGACGGGTGGTCATCACCGACCGCTACGTGGGCTCGACCCTGGCCTACCAGGGCGCCGGCCGCGGCATCCCCGAGGCCGACATCCGCGCCCTGCACGCGCTCTCCACCGGCAACCTCTGGCCCGACCTCACGGTGGTGCTCGACGCCCCGCCCGAACTCGCCCTGCGCCGCGGCCTCGCCCGCCTCGCCGCCGAGGCCAGCGGCGAGGACCGCTTCGAGGCGCTGGGCCTGGACTTCGCCAGCCGCGTGCGCGACGGCTTCCGCGCCCAGGCCGCCGCCGCCCTGACCCGCCATGTCGTCATCGACGCCACCGCCCCGCTCGCGGAGGTGCAGGCGGCGGTGGCCCGCGCCGTGCGCACGGCGATCGCGGAGAGGGACGGGTAAGCGAAGCAAGGCAAAGTCTTCTTTTCCTGAAGGAAAAGAAGCAAAAGGACTTTATTCTTTTGGCTCCG